>JAAZXA010000075.1 GCA_014240385.1 Methanobacteriota archaeon
CCTTTGGAAAACCTAATCCAAGAAATGAATGAGCATTTGAGTCAATGGCTGGAACCCGAGGACCTTGACAGAGTCTGCACAATTGGAGTCTGCGGTCAAGGGCAGAGTGCAATCATCCTCGACGATGAAAATAACCTACTTGGCGAAATCATTACTTGGCAAGAACACCCCCCGCCATCACTGATTGAAGAATTTGATGAAAAGTTTCCACTACGATGGAGAATAGAGAACCTTGGAATGCACCTACCCGAAGGGCGCGCATGGCTACCCGTGAAATTACGCCAATGGGCACTAAGGCATCCTGAATTAATTGGAAAAGCAAATGTTGCAATCCAAGTAAAGGACCTCGTAAATCTATCATTAACAGGCATCGTATGCTCGGATCAGCGGTCAAATAGAGGGTTGATTTCGAATCCTGAATTATTAGAATGGATTGGCCTTGGAAATATTCTTCCTCCGATGAAAAAACCCACAGATATTATCGGTCAATCAAGAAATACAAAAGTAATATGCGGCGCTTGTGATTTGTCAGCCGGCCTTGAAGGCCTATTCATGGGTGTGAAAGTTGCTGGTAATCTTGCAAATACCAGTGAGCATATTGCAATATTCAGTAATTCAGGCAATGTTCCAAAGGGCATGACTTGGCTACCTGCGTGTGGAACATTGCCAGCAGTTCTCTACAGTTCAACGTCAAGTGGTGGTGGCGCGATGCTAGAAGGTTTGAAGCAAATTGAAGACGCTCCTTCGATAGCAGATGTCAGGGCCTGTGTTGCATGGTTGCAGAAAAATCAGGGTGAAAAAGGTGAGGCGACATTTGATTCCGATATCCGCGGAAGACGCGGCCCTGGAGCGAAACCGCGACATGAAGGAGGCTGGTCTGCACAGCACAATGATGCAACAAAAGAACAACTTGCAACGGCTTTAGTGGATGGCCTTAATGATGCATTGCAGCCGATTGTTGATGGAATCGGAGAATACAATGCCATTCATGTTGGCGGCGGTTTAGCCGATGCGCCAGTCATCATCCAATCAAGGCAAGACCGCTGGGGCAATGTTCGCCGCCGCCAAGGAAAAGAGGTCTCAGCATATGGCATTGCAAGGTTAGCACAAAAGGCAACTGCTCCATTGGCGCTTATTTTTGGAGCGGGGAAAGTAGGTAGAGGGTTCCTCGCTGATATTCTATTTAATTCCGGTTGGAGAGTTAGATTTGTTGATACTTCAGAAGTTGTCATTGAGGAATTAAACAAAATGGGAGGACACATCATTACTCGGCTTTCAACACCACAATCCCATCAACGTATTCGACACCAAGGGGCGACCTTATTGGGCTCCGAACAAGTTAATCAATGGATAAATGAAGCGGACTTAATCTTCACTGCACTGGGAGGAAATAACCTCGAGGCATGGTGCAGCAAGGTAAAACCACTACTCGAAAATAGAATCCAGTCTAGACCGCTCGACATCATTCTGTGTGAAAATCATCATGCTCCTGCCCAATTAGTAAAACAAGCATTGGATATCGAATCGCCCAATCTAGGAATTATTCAATCACAAATATTGCGCTCTTGCATCGAACCAACTAAACAACAACTAAACGACTTTGGAATGCTAACTTTACGAGTACAGGAACATTCAGAATTACCGATGGACGGTGATGCAGCAATACAAACTGAACTGCTACAGAGTATCGAAGGAATTAGCCTGAAGAGCAATTTCAAACTTGAATTAAAACGTAAAGTTTTCACCTATAATGCCATCAATGCGGTTGTATCATATCTTGGCCACCTAAAGGGATATGAGTTTTTGTCTCAAGCAGCGAATGACCCTGAAATTGCTGCATTAGGAAAGCAAGCGGGAGAAGAAGCAAGTGCGGCACTAATCAAGGCTCATGGGTTTGATGAAGAAGAACAACTTCATTGGGCGAAGAAAGCCCTGAAGAAGTACCAAGATGAACGAATTGTCGATCCAATATATCGGCAATGTAGGGACCCAATGAGGAAACTTTCAGATAATGATAGATTGCTTGGCCCGATTCTACTATGTCAAAAATATGGCTTAGAATGCGAGGCCCTGAAAGTAGGAGTCCTTGCTGTTTTGCGGTATGACCCAGATGAGGATGAAAGTCTGAAGGACCCAAGCATCTCAGAATTGAGGAATAATCGCAGTATTGAGATGTTTTCAGAGTATGATATTTCATATTCCAGTGCAGAAAAAACACTTGATGGGATGTTACAAAGCCTCAGTGAATGAGAATATACTGCTTTTTAGGTAGCAACTCTAAGCGCGGATAATACTCATTCGAATGGCCGCCTTCATGGTTGAAGATTCAACACCTGAGGCAGAAGCGCCTGCGAAGAAGGACCTGAGCAGAGTGAATACAGTCTGCAAAGCCCTTTGTAGCGTCAAGGCCTGCTCGGAGCCATGACAAAGCCGGTCTTGGTAGCGCATGTCACTCCGCATGTACACTGGGACCGTGCTTGGTACCTACCATTCCAGCAGTATCGCTATCGATTGATTGAGTTCGTCGATGATTTGCTTGATTTACTTGAAGATGAGGATGCTGAGTATCCATCTTTTGAGTTCGACGGGCAAACCGTAGTATTGGAAGATTATCTTGAGGTCAAGCCTGAGAATAAATCTCGCATTGAAGCGCTTGTCAAAGCGGGGAAACTTGGCATAGGCCCTTGGTATGTATTACCAGATGAGTTCATCGTCGGTGGGGAAGCGCTTGTTCGCAACCTACAATTTGGTAATCGCATCTCTGAAGAGTTCGGTGGACGCACTGATATCGGTTATGTTCCTGACCCATTCGGCCATATCGCTCAATTACCAGCCATCCTAAAGGGAGTGGGGCTCGATACATTTCTTTTCACCCGTGGGGCTGGCCAATGGGTCGGAGAAGCAGGTTGTATTTTCAACTGGACTGCCAGTGATGGCAAAACTTCAGTACTTGCGGTTAAACAAACTCCAGACTACCCATGTCTAATGGCGTGGGGCTTTGAGGAACGAGGACTTGACCGCAAAGACAGTCCCAATGTCAATATTGAAACAGCAATGGGGCGCTTGCAACGATTATTGGATGGCTTAGAAAATACCTATAATTGGCAAGCACCAGTAGTTCAATTCGGAAATGGTAGCGACCATACTCACCCACAACCTACTTTGCCGATGTTGATTAAAGAAGCCAATAAACACTTTGAGGGGCAAATTGAATTACGCCATTCTACTTTTGTGAAATTCTTTGATGAGTTGAAAGAGTGGGTTTCTTCCAAACAAGATCCATTGGTTGAACATATCGGAGAACTACACCAAGGTTGGGATAGAGCACTGCTTTCAGGAGTATTCAGTGCTAGGCTTTACCTGAAGAGAATGAATGACCACATCATGCGTTTATTACAAGACCAAATTGAACCCTTAGCAGCAGCCTCGTGGTCGCTTGGTGGTAGAGTTCGTCAGAAGCGCTTACAACTCGCATGGAGAGAAGTATTACGCAATCATCCTCACGATGATATCTGTGGCTGCAGTGTTGATTCAACTCACTTAGACATGGAAATTAGATTCCGTCATGCACAAGAAATTTCGGCCATGCTTTTGGATGATTTACACGCTGAATTAAGACAACAATTCGACTTAAGCCATGATAATGAAAATGCGATTCCTCTGATATTACACAACCCTACTCCAAGACCTTGGACTGGCACTCTCAATATTGATGGGGTACTGCCTGATTCAGTCGTATGGAATGATTCAATCGGTGGGAAAATTGAGATTGCTAACCCAGTTGAGGGATTTTCAGCCCAAGCAGAAGTGATGACTACTGCCCCACTATGGGGATTGCATATCCACGATGACAGAGTGGCGAATGTCGAGTTACCACGCTTAAGAGGTACTCTCAATATCTCAGGATTACCATCTGGAATGAACGTTGTTCACCTCTTACCCGGATTGGATGTCAAAGAACCAGAACATAGTCCTGTCAATGTTCATCCAGATGGAGATTGGATGGAAAATGGACTAATCAAGGTCATTCTAAGGGATGATGGAAGATTCGACCTAATCGACCTTGAGAATGGGCGTACTTGGATGGGATTGGGCGTAGTAGAAGATGATGAAGATGCTGGAGATTCCTATGACCATTCACCTGGTGGTCACCCAATCCCTGTTGGAGATGGTAAGGGGCCAAGCCTTGAAGAAAGACCAGACCATATTGGTCGCAGGGTACTACATGAGGATGAAGAGGAAAATAACTGCATAATTAATGCCGATATTGAAAAGTCAAGCCCTTGGTCATCAACCTTGCATATTCACATGGAATGGAGATTACCTAAGCGCTTCAACGACACAATTCAAGAAAGAAGTGCCGATAATGACTGGCTAGCAATCGACCATTATCTAACTATGAGAAGTGGTAGCCATTTCTTAGAAATAGAGTCTTCAATAGATAATACCTGCAACGACCACCGACTAAGATTCATTTTGCCAAGTGGTATTGAATCAGATAGCGTTCATGCCGGCGCTGCCTTTGATGTTATTGAGCGGCCTTGGCACTTTCCACATGAGTCAAGTTGGAATCAACCAGAAGTTCCGACTCAGCATTTTTCCCAATTCGTTAGTGTTCAAGACGAGCAGCATGGGCTTGCACTATTATGCCCAGGTAGTAATGAATATGAGGCGAGACAGAGCAAATATGGTAGTGGCTTAGATCTCTGTTTAACCGCTCTTCGCTCGGTTGGTTGGTTATCTAGGGATGGTTTTGCGTGGCGTCGTAATCGGGCTGGCCCTTGCTTCCCTGCACCAGGTGCTCAATGCCAAGGAATGTCTTGGTTCCGTTGGGGAATACTCCCCTATGAAGGAGATTGGAGCGAAGCTTCTACTGATGGAATGGCAGTTCACGAAATTGCTGAGATGTTGGCTGCGCAGGCCAACTTGATGCCAGGCATGCCAAAGCCCCAATTGGATGCATCTTTTGATGAAGTCGAATACATTGGCGATAGTGATAGGAGATTGCAGCCTTGGAAACTGATAGGACCAGAGCCTAAGCCATTATTCGCCAGCCTCAAACCTTGCGATGATGAAAATGGAGCAGCCTTGAGGCTATGGAATCCGACTAATCAAGATTGGAATGGCGAACTCCTCAGTGATATCTGGACCGAAGTTGAAGAATGTAATTTGCTTGAGCAGGCTATCGAAGGGGCAAGAGATAGTCAAGTTTCGATTCCGGCTGGTGCCATCAGGACTTTCCGCCTTTACTGAAGGTGTTCAAAATGTGGGAGGAATATTACTCCAACGACTATGTTGCAGCAGCACAGCGGTTTCGTGACCAATCGCAGAGATTAATGGATAATGATGTGGCATATGATGTGCAGCGCCTTGTTCTCAAAGAAAAAGGGCCAATGGAAGAAGAATTGAGTATTGATATCTGTTTACTTGGAGACCCCAAGGCCAACAAATTATTGTTATCCACCTCTGGAATTCATGGCGTTGAAGGTTATCCTGGTTCGGCAATCCAACTCTATGTCATGAAAGAAATCGAAAATGAAGGCATTCCTGAAGGAGTTTCAGTAGCCTTCGTTCATGCTCTAAATCCATGGGGAATGGCTTGGTTACGGAGAGTAAATGAGACTAATTCAGACTTGAATCGGAACTTCCTTCCTCCGAACGAGGAGTATCTTGGTGAGCCAGATGATTACGACAAGGTAAATCATCTGATAAATCCCAGCAAGCCACCTTCGAAAAATGGAAAAATGTTCACCTCAAAAATGTTTTCCCACATCCTAAAATATGGAATGAGACGAACTAAACAAGCGATTGCTGAAGGACAATATACGCGCCCTGCGGCATTGCAGTTTGGTGGAGAAAGTCTGCAACAAGGACCTAAATTATTTCTCGCTTGGTTGGATGAAGTGCTGAAAGGTGCCGATAATATCATGGCAATTGACCTGCATACAGGGCTAGGAAAATCAGGTCAAGACACTCTATTACTCAATCCGGGTTATAGCCAAGAAGAAATAAAAATAATTAAACAACGATTTGGCAAGAAAGTTGCTGCACTTGACTCCTCTAGTATTGCATATAGAACTCGAGGTGACTTACATCAAGGTTTGATGACTCGCTGGCCAAATAAGAATTGGACTTGTATTACTCAGGAATTTGGAACCTTTAGTCAACTAAAGGTTTTGAAGGCTTTGCGAAATGAAAATGCTTGGACTCAACACGGTAATGTTGAGAATATCTATAATCACTGGAGTAGACATAAACTTCTAAGAACTTTCAACCCAAGAAATGATAGTTGGAGAGAGCAATTATTGAAAAGAGGCAGAATGCTCTTTGAGGAAGGCCTTCTGCACTTGTTGGAAGGGGAATAATATGGCAAGGGAGATTCGCACAAAAGCACCAGTTAGAATCGACCTTGCTGGAGGTTGGACTGATTGTACACCCTTTACCGTAGATTACGGAGGAGAAGTGGTGAATGTTGCAATTAACCACTACATCACTGCTTCTTATCAGGTCGATGATGAAAAGAAAATCAAAGTTTCATATCAATCAGAAGTACCAAATTCCAGCGGCTTGGGTACAAGTGCAGCGATGAATGTAGCCTTTCTCTCTGCCATCAATGGAAAGGACAAGGAAAAAGCCGAAATCGCAGAGTTGGCATATCAATTCGAAGCCTTGCTTGGAAACCGCGGAGGTAGACAAGACCAGTGGGCTGCTGCAATTGGTGGAATTCAACACCTGATGTTTGTTGGCGACAGGGTAGAAGCGATGCCATTCGAGCCACTCGATAGTGCAAAGCGATGGCTTTGCCGTCAAATGGTACTTGCCTATACAGGAATTTCCCATTCCAGTGGTGACATTCACAATGGAGTCTGGAAAAGATATGATGAGGGTGATGAAGTCGTTCTCAATTCATTATTGACAATCCGAAAAGCCGCAAGAAAAGTTGCCGAAGGCTTTGGAAAAGACAGAAGAGACGAAGTTGTATTTGGAGTCAGAGATGTAACTGCTGCAATAGAAGCGATGGCACCTGAATTGAATGCCCCCTACCGTGAAGTGCTAGACCCGTTGATGGCAAATAAATCTGCTATGGCATGGAAAGGAATGGGTGCTGCGGGTGGAGGATGTGTTGGGATTTTTGCAAATCAAGGAAAGGTCGATGAGGTCAAAGCAGCATGTCAAGCGGCCGGTTGGAAAATTCTGGAATGGGAGATCGACGAAATTGGTTTGCAACGGGAAATTATCGAGTCTTAATTATCCAAATGGCCTTATCCAGATTCTCTATTACCTGAAGATGAAGGGGCACCAAATATTGAGTGGCCACAAGATTCAAACCTATCCACTGTGCATCATAAGTC
>JAAZXA010000043.1 GCA_014240385.1 Methanobacteriota archaeon
GGCTTGAGCCTGCAAAGGTCATGAGTGCGCCAATTCCCGCTATTCAGATGCTATTGACACGCAATGATTTGGTTGTTGATGATGTTGACCTGTATGAGCATAACGAGGCTTTTGCTGCTGCATCATGTTCAGTTGCCAAGGCCATTGGAATTTCAGATGATAAATTCAACGTCCATGGAGGAGCTGTTGCACTTGGACATCCATTGGGAGCCAGTGGAACACGTTGCTTAATCTCCATGATTGGAGCGATGAGAAGGTTGGAGTTGAATAGTGGAATCGTAACACTATGCCTTGGTGGCGGTAATGCTGTTGCAATGCTCATCCAAATTTGAGCAAACCATGGTCCTTACCAACATCACAACTACCAGGGACAACCGGCAAAATATCATCTGTTGACAATCCTGTTGCCTTAGCAATCCTGACTGCTAATGCATCTTTCTTTTCTCGACCTGGGGTTATGGATGCCCATCTATCACAAATTTTCTCGACCATATCCCTTTCACCACACATCAATAATGGCACCGAATTAATACAGACTAATCCAAGTGCTAAATCCAATTGTACATCGCGATACCAATTTCTCTGACCGCGGATAATGAATGCCCCTTTGCCAATGTATTCACCGGATTCTGCGGTCTTGGATACTTGCCCTGGCTTTGCCCAAAACACCGTACCTCCTGCTCGCCCTGCATTCCATGCTCTACTCCAAGCCAGTGAGATTGAGACTGCTTGTTGTTGGGCCTCTTCACTAAATTCAGTGACACCGATATCATCGACCAAACGGAAGGCTGGAACGCCTTCTGGCAAAGTGGATGGTGGGTGCAAATCCTCGATGAACCCAGTCTTTAATTTCATTATTCCAGATGCTGCGCCATGAAGATCGGCGTGAACATAGCGGTCATCACTTCGAAGATGTTTCTTCACCAACATATCATTGCCTTTTGCATCCCTTCCACCAACCATAAGATGCATACCATCGAGAATTGTCCAGCGGTGATTTTCAAACCAAAGACGTCTGGAACGTTTTGCCCCTGCAAGGCGTCCACTGGTTTCAATCTTCAAGGCGTTTTTACGGGCCTTTGCGAGTTGTCTGCGAGTAACTTCTACTGCTTCTACTGCTCCTGCTCCCTTCTCTTTCTGCTTACGGCCCTTTTCGAACCAGCGTTGAGCATTTTGATGGACTGTTTCATCAAGGCTCAATTCTACTCTAGAACCATTTGCTGAACCATCTTCTGCGGGAAGAATTGCCGTTATGCTGCGCTCGGCAGGATTGGCTGCCTCAATCCATTCCATATCTTTGACTCTGGCCTTTACATCCTTCCAGCCTATGCTTTCCACTGCTTCTCTAGTTTGATGAAGCAGACTTTCCACATGTGTCCATGCATCGGTTATCTCAAGTCCGAGGGTTTGCATTTTCTCAACTTGGACAGTGAATTTTTCCAAGGCTGATTCTTGTTGGGCTAAACGACGTTCAAGGGTTTCAACTGGGCTACTTGCCATCCGCCCTTGTGAAGTAGTCTTAGCCATCTCTTCCTCTCGCCTAGCAAGGGCAAAAGCGTCATGGGCTCCTCTCCATGTATCAATAGCGATTGCCATCGAAGGCATTTCAATGGTTTTCTTGCCTTCGTGGGCTGGTAATAAGAGCGGAGTTGCTTCAACGACATGCTCAGAGTAATCCTTGTCTTCCTCTATTTCGGGTGCATCATCTGAAAGAATCAACCAAGCACCGCTACCTTTTGATAAATCACTTAGCAAACTCTGCAAGGCTACAGATACACTGACTGCATCAGCATCGACCGACATGACTGATGGTTCTGCATCGGCCAAAGAACAAACTGCATTGGCATAAGCACCCCCGAGGTTAGCCTTGCCGGCTAGAGTCCGCACTAGATCTCTATCGCTATCTTTGAGCAATTCCTCCATCGCTTCACCATCTAGGGTATGAGGGTCAAGGGCTTCTGGTGGGAATAGATATGGCTCACCTCGTTTCAAGGTTCGTCCTGCGTACTTAGCATGGGTCAAAGGCTGAATGATAGTGTGGCTCTCATCGGTTAGGATGACATTTCCATCGCGGAAACATTCGATAACCAAATGTCTTGGACCCACGCGTGAATCAAATGTTAGTACTAAAATCCTGTCAAAGCCATGCTGTTCAACAGATTCAAAGCGAGCATTTCCAAGATGCTTGCGCAACAGCATGGCAAAAGGGCTGGGCTGTTGAGGCATCGGCCTATCTCGATTAGAGAGATAGATTCGCTTGCCGCGAACGATAACAAAATCCTGTTGTTTTCCCTCTTTGGGATTCAAACGAATAACCAATTGTTCGTGATGAGGCTGGTAGACCTTTTTCATCCATCCACCACAAAGTAGCCGTAGTTCAGCAACCATCCTGCGGATGTCAAAACCACTCATCTGTTCTCGCATGAATACCCCCGCCTCAGAGTGGGCTCCACAAGCCATCCTGTGAATCTATCCTCGAGCAGCGTTGCCAAGAGAGCAAATGAGAGAGTGTCTGTTGTCTAGCCAGAATCGGATGTGCATTTGGAGTATCGGCATATGCAAGAAGAGCGATTTCATCAAGTGATGAGGTGCCATCTTCAACGATTGAAAGAACCTTGTCGTGGCGTATTTGCCGGTGCTTTAGATAATGATTGAAGACCTTTTTCGGCAAGGGAAGAACTGGCCCATGGGCAGGGAATAATAAGTGGGCATTGATATTCTTTAGTCGTTGTAATTGCTCGAGATAAACTTCCATATTTCCCTCAGCAGGTGGAATCAAGATGGTGCCAATTCCTGCTACCATATCTCCAACAACAAGTCCGGCATCTGAATTCAAACAGACATGACCAGGACAATGCCCAGGGGTAATTAATGCCGACCAAAGACTGCTGCCAGTTTGATGTTTCAAGACGATGATATCGCCATCAAGAAGGATGCGCGAAGCACCAGATGCCAAGGCATCAGCAGTTTCCTGCGAAGCCCATACCTCCGCTGGCATCAAAGCCAATAGAGCATCGATATCTCCCAAATGGTCTAGGTGGCGATGGGTGAATAAGTAAGCAAGCAAAGTACCTCCTGAATCACTCATTCGTTGTAATGCACGCGATATTCGGGCAATCCCCTCTTCACTCCTGACGGCAGGGTCAACTAGAATATGCTCTCCACCGGCCATTCCCAACAAGTAAGAATTGGTGGTTGTAGCAGGAGGTAAGGTTGCGGTAGGAATTGGAATACATTCAACCCCAGGTGCAAAAAGAATTGTCCTCTCAGGGGGTTGCCTCAAACAGATATCATCTGCAATTTCTTGCATTGAAGGAAATTCAGATTGTAAATCAACGACTTCCTGTAAAATTGTCACAATTGGAGGGGGTATTTTTATTTCATTTGCATACCATTCTTGCAACGCAATTGAAGGTTTAATCCAACGGAATTCATCAAACTCAGTTTGACCCTCCAAAGCTGGTTCTGGAACTTCTGAAGTGCAATGCATGAACATAAATCGGTTCTCAAAACGCATAGGGGCGAATTCTGGAGTTGTGCGTCGAGTCAATTCAATGAAAGCATTGACTTGCAAAGGTAAATCACCGGACAAAACTGCCTTCATCCATTCTGATTTATCAGCAAGTATTCTATCTCTCAAGGCAGGCTCTACACGGAATAATTGACCTCTTTCGGATACTGCGAACCCTAATTCTTCAACTAATTCACGATGCATGCCAGCACACGTCGCGGCCTCAACAGAATCTTCCATTTGAGCCAATGATGGAATCAATTCTACTGCACTTCGGTCAACACGGCCTATTCCACCTCCGGGGAATGCCCAGTATCCAGGAAAGGCTGGAAGTTCATCTACACGGCGAGCAAGCAATAATTCCACCCCCTCATCACCATCTCTTGTCAGCATCAAAGATGCACTTGGACGCGCCGCTTTGGCTTCCACTCCGCGGATGTCCATCCCTCTGGGAGGTTCGCTCATCGAATGCACGAAGAGGAAGTGGGCTTCAAGCCATCCTCCCTCATCGCCTCTAACATGAGCCGCGCTGACCCCCTCGCTCCACTGCTTGAGCAGATGGCTGAAGAAGAAGTAGTCAAGGGCAAGAGGAGAGCCATTGGTAAACTAGCAACAGGCTGGTTCATCGCCTTCCTAATGATTGCCAGTATCTCGCGCTGGTTCATGCACAAACTTGCCTAATGACAGTACAGGTTGAATTGAAATATGCAAGGCATCACGGCGCCCTGAAAGCCCCTTAGTGTAGCGGTCCATCATGTGAGACTCTGGATCTTGCGACGACGGTTCAAATCCGTCAGGGGCTAATTAGCAACAAAAAGCGTCTCTGACGGATTTGAACCTAGCGTGAACTGACATCATTCAACATCATGGCTGTTCACACGACGGTTCAAATTCGTCGGGGGCTACTTAGCAACAAAAAGCGTCTCTGACGGATTTGAACCTAGCGTGAACTGAACATCATTCAACATCATGGCTGTTCACGCGTCGGTTCAGAAATCATAACCTATTATCACCCAGCATGATTTCTGGAACAAAGAGATCACCTTTAGGGGCTACTCATAATCAACCTTCAACTCAGGATTCCTTTCATAGAACCCACGCGCATTGCCGCTAATCAGGTTTTGAATAGTTTCTTCTTCATTACCGAGGGGCGCAGCAGCAATCAGTTCACGATAATATTTCTCTGCCTCTTCTTGGTTGCCCCAATTATTATGCAGATTTGCAATTCTATTCAGCCCTCTGGAGTAGTAATAGTAGACAGATTTGTTTGTATCTCCAGAATCTATCATTGACTTCGTTTCCTCAATAACCTGTTCAAAGAGTTTGAACTTACGTGATAGTCCTCCTTGGTCAGAATAGATTTTTGCAAGAGTGAACAGACAGTGAATCCTACTGACATCATGTTCCTTTCCTGCAAGACCGTACATGGTGGAGGCAAAGTCAAATGCGGAGATTGCCCAGAATATGTTCTCCTGAACGGATGCCCACTCTATCAGTCCCAGAGCGATTTCGTTCCACACGTATTCAGCGGAAGTATTGTCAGATTCAAGTGATATTTTGGTTTCGATTTCCTCATATCCTCTTCCATTGATAATCGAATCAATCAACCATTTCACCAACTCCTTTCCCTCACTATCTTCTTTCTCATTCTCTTCTTCATTTTTCATCTCATATTCTTTTTCCATTTGTATCACCTCATTCATCTAATCTCTCTCTCATGAAATCCCATATTGAAAGGTATGATGTCCTCAGTTCCACATCTGAAACATGCGATTTGAAGTCATCATACTCCATGTTGATCAGTACCTCTGCAATAACCTCAGCAACCATCTCACGCGAGATTGCTGCGCGATATCTGTAATCTGCATCTGCCAGAATAATGATTTCAGCGTCTGGCCAAAGATGAGTGATATGGTCATCTCTCCTGGCCCGTACGAGCAAGACCTCGGGGTCATCCCTGTGGGCCACGATGCTGATCCAGCCTTCGGTATGTGCAACCCACATCAATTCCACCTCCCAAGGGGTGAAGAACCTGTATCTTCCGCGTTATTGGCTTCGTCAAAACGCCTCTTGCAAGCAAAAGGGTTCCCACACACATGATGTAGATCTATTCCACGGCACTTGTTACATGCTTTATTCCAGAGGCGCCTTGCCTCTTCACTTTGATATGGGCACATTCAGGCCACCTCCATGCCAATTTCTGTGATTGGACTGGCCGCCGCAGGGCCAGTGGAACCACTCGCTTCTTCTTCCTGATGGCCTGCGGCTATGTTATCCTCAAGTGGACGTATCACAGTATACGGACCAACTTCAAGTTCAGCATTCAGATGACCGAATGTGATCCTCATTTGCTGCAGTGTAAGAAGGCAGGTAGGGTGATCAACTACCGTGATGCATCTGACAATGCTTGAAGATATATTCTGCAAGATCACACCATAATCGCGCACTTCATGCACAAGTCCAGTCATATTTTCTAATAGCAATGACGATGCCCAAGATAGAGCTTCGTTCACAAGTGCTACTTCTTTTTCTGTCTCGCTCAGTTCTGGCAATCTGTCTATCAGGTCATTACTGCTACTGTCGTTTGTATTTTCATCCATTTCCATTCCTCTCATTGTTTTTCTCGGTGGTGGGAAATGTAACAAAAATATACACAATAGCCGGATGGCTATTTTCTGTAATATTACACGCCCCCTCCAGTAGTAGATAAGGTTAGGTTGTATATAAATCCGCCCCCCTTAAGGGGGGCGGAGGTCTTGAGAGATGGAATAATTTGAACATTATAACATTCAAAAATAGGATTTGTAATCTTTCACTGATATCAACTCCATTATTCAATTCTAAGAGGATTTTAAGATCCTCATTATTCAATCCTAAGTTGGTTTATATAAGATTTGAATCACTCATTATTCAATCCTAATCCAGTGTATATGGGATTTGAATGCTTCATTATTCAATCCTAATGTGGTTTATATAAGAATACAAATCAAATATCGCCTTAATTCCACCCAACTCTTTACCCACCCCTAAAAACCTCCAGCCTTTTTCAGACATCATGACAGAGGCACACCTCCGCATTGAGGCCCTGTCATTTCGCCATCAAATCCCCGCTCCAACAATCAGAAATCCGACTAAGAAACGACTTGGGGCTGGACTGCATGATATCTCATTCGACCTACCAAAAGGTTCGATTACAGGATTGGTGGGGCCAAACGGGGCAGGAAAAACAACTCTCCTTCATCTTCTAAGTGGACTCAGATCCCCAGATTCAGGCAGCATAGAAATAGCAAATGAAAAATTTAGGGACCTCAAAAAACAAGATGCTGGGCGCAACAAAGTAGGACTGATGCCCGATACAGTCAGATGGCAAGGTAATTCAACTCCAAAACAAGTCCTCCACAGATTATCGTTAATGAATAATAGCAAGGTTGGAGACTTATTGGAATTAGTTGGGCTTAGCAGTCGCACAGACGAGGCTCTAGATAGATTGAGCACCGGAATGGGTCAGCGGCTATCATTGGCAACTGCCTTACTTGGAGAGCCCGAGATTTTACTACTCGACGAGCCATTCACTGGTCTTGACCCCGTTGCCCAGAAAGCCCTGAAGCAATTAACTAGAGAATTAGCAGATAGAGGTACAACCATTCTAATTTCCTCACATCTATTGAATGAACTAGAATCTCTTGTTGACCGAGTTATTCTCCTGCACCATGGACAAGTGGTTATTGAAGGGGAAATCAGGGCAATAAAACGCAATTTGAAACTTGATAAGATTTTATTATTGAAGGGAGAAAAAGGAGACCCATTGCCATTGATTAGTGAAAAGGTAATCAACTCTTCAATAAATGGAAACTGGAGCATCAGTGTAGAAAATGAAGATGGTTGGTCAAGAAAAAGGCTGACAAAGTTAGTCCAAAAACTCAGCGAAAACGGTTGTATACCTTACCATGTTGAGGTAAAAACTGCAGATTTATCCGATATTCTTGAGGCTACAACCGGTATTGGCGGTATGGATTTGAGTGAACATGTAATGGTTCCACTTAGCAAAAGGGAGGTTGAAGAAGAATGAATCCAATTCTGGCTCTGGCCTTTGACGATGCTTGGTCAAAGGCTCGCTCTACGAGGATGATTATCCTACTTCCATTACTGGCATTATTCATCTTAGGGGCCTGTTGGGGACTATCTGACCCTGATGCAACATTACCTTCTTCGATAAGTGCAAATACTCCTTTTGAAGTACTCTTCGTGGCTTCACTTTTTATCCTATTATCGAGCACACTCGGAGTTGTGTTATTCGGTTTTGATGGCATCAGTAAGGATAGAATTTCAGGTGTATTAGCGATTCAATTATCACAGCCAATCCCTCGCCGCAGTCTTGCATTATCGATGCTCTTAGGTACTCTTTTACCGGTCCTCATACCAACTTTGCTGTTGAGTATTTTGGGTATTATTCTGATAAAAGTTCAGATGGGGGAATGGCCGGATTTTGTTGATATTGCATTATTTTTTGGTGCCACAACATTACTGTTATTTTGGTATGCAACGATTCAGATGTATGCCTCAAGTTTGGCTAAAGATATGGGCTCTTCGATAAGTTTGGGAATTGGGGCTTGGCTATTATTCACGATGGTATGGCTGCTGGTGACGGTGCTGCTGGCCTCGGCTTTTGGGGTGGATGCAACCGATACTTCCAATGCAGATTTTGAGGAGTTTTCAGCTAAGGTTGATCTGCTTTCCCCGAATGGAGTTTACCACCTTCTGCTGGAGATGCGGGTGGGGGATGATATTAGTCGCACAATTTCGCCTTTTTGGGTGGTGACTTCGGCTATGGGGTGGACGGTTTTGCCCCTTTGGGCTTATATTCGGCGTTTTCAGAAGATGGGTGCATAATGGTAGTTCTCTGCCAATTAAACACAACACCTATGCACGTTACGCCATGTCGGCAAGGCATGGGGAGTATTATTTCACGACAAGCGGGCATTTTGGTAGCAATGCTGATAGTTGCATCATTAATTCTTTCAGGTATTCCATCGAGCGACTTGAAGCAAGTCCACGGAGTGGAGGAAACGAGTGGTCGCCAATTAGGTGATGTTGATTGTTCCAATTATACCTTTGAAGATTTATTTGCCTATAGTCACGCCAGTTTCGATGTCGTCTTTCAGGATGACTGGGCAAGTTCAATTACTCAAGCAACGGCTTGGGTGAATGGTAGTTTATCACCGACGGTCAGGGAAAATATCGATGGTTTGTTCGAAGGCTTTCCTGGCGGTGATAACGATTGGCTTTCTACCGATGAGCGTGAGGGTGTTCGCAGTGTTGGGCCCAAGTGTATCGCTGATATGAATACTCGACTTGGCATGCGTGAAGGGCAGCCTCACAGGGGTGGAGTTGACTGGAATGATTTGTCTTGGGTTGAAAAAGGAATTGCTCTCGATGAGGTTAACCTTGTGCCAGA
>JAAZXA010000024.1 GCA_014240385.1 Methanobacteriota archaeon
CATCTCTCTCAGAGGTCCGTATGGCATCCAGTCTTTGAATGCTAGCATCAGAATTATTTCATCTCTCGCTATAGTGTGCTAATAAGTCCAAGGCAACTTCGCAAGATTCTGATACTTCAATGAGAGGATATTGTAAGTGTTTTTTCAATACCTCTTTGATTGAACTATCTCCAATAGCACCCATCGCTTCAGCAGCTTCATGTCTAACCATAACATGTTCATTTCTGTCTTCAAGAATATCAACCAAAGTATCCAAGGCGCGGTTATCCTGCATTTGCCCTAAAACATAGGCTAATTCATGCCTTAGTAGGACGGATTTACTTGAGAATCCTTCACATAAAACATTGATTGCATGTTCGCTGCGAATATTTCTCAGAGTGAATACTGCTCGCATTCGTTTGAACATAACTTCGTTTTCGTCTAAAAGTGTAGTTCGTAGAACTTCAATACTTGAGGATTCTTGTGCAGGTGCAGGGTCAACTGAACCATATTCACTGACTTCTGGTTTTACCATCCTATTCACCAATAAACTGCATTGATTGAGTGTCAAAATCGCTATTTATCATACCTATTTTCTGACCGCGTTCAAGGAATTTTCGCACTGAATCTCTTCCCTCTTGACGATAATCAATTGTTCTATCATTGACATACATTTGAACAAATTCTTGATTTGTCTCATCATCGATACCTCGGCCCCATGATTTTGCAAAGGCTAAAGCATCCTTAGGATTTTGTAAGGCATATTCAATACTCTCCTTTGTCCATCTTGTAATGTCTGCCATAACCTCGCTCCCCAAGTCTTTTTTCACGATATTTCCACCAAGTGGCATTGGCCAACCATGGTTATTTTCAGCCCACCAAATCCCTAAATTGAGGTGCACATCAAGACCATGCTCGACATAAGTTAATTGCCCTTCATGGATGATGAGTCCAGCATCTACTTCACCAGCGAGAATGGCATCTATAATCTCATCAAAGGGAATGACGACATACTCGAAATCCTCCCAAGCAAGTTTCAATCCTAAAAAAGCACTCGTTTTTAGACCAGGTACGGCGATTTTTCCCTTCTTTATGTCTTCAAGTTCTTTACCTGCAAGTGAAACGACCATTGGACCATAGCCTTCACCCATGCTGGCTCCACAGTTCATCAAGGCATAATCATCAGACACCTCTGGGAAAGAATGGATACTGATTGCACTAACTTCCAACTCCTTGCGCATTGCGCGATGGTTAAGAGTTTCAATATCTTGCAGCTCATGCTTGAAAATGTATCCTGGGGTTTTTATCAGCCCATTAGTCAAGGCATAGAACATGAAGGCATCATCAGGGTCTGGAGAGTGACCAATTCTGATGATTTTTCGACCTTCGTCATCTATTGCCAATTCATCAAGCATGCAGCGGCGACCAAAGCCTTACCTTTGAAGTCGATGGAAATGGACATCGGTATATGTTTTCAATCCCGATAAATATGCATCTTATGAGTGATTGACGGCAAACATTCTATGTAGAGGCCTTTATTGATGCAATCAGGGGATGTATTTTGCAAACAGGTAGCGCACATAAAATATTGGTTTTTATTGCTCTATCAACCTTGATTTCTCCTACAGCAATTGCACTATCGCCAAGTGGTCTAGGATACGTGGGTGTATTCACTCCTGGCCAAAATAGTTTGGATTATACTTGGTCTGTTGCATTGTCGCCTGATGAATCTATTTTAGCAACTGGTACTGACCGATACCTTGTTATGATGAATATGACAGATAGGTCAATAATCAACAAAATTGAACTTGCAGATACTCCAACTGTGTTGGCCTTCACTCCTGATGGCAACTACCTTGTAGCAGGTCTTTTATCCGCGAGTGCCCAAACTGTTTCGGTTAAGGTTTTTGAAGTTGCCACGATGTTGAGTGTAGGTAATGATATTACCAATGGAATGAATCCTAAGTCGATCGCTATCAGTTCTGATAGTAGCCGAGTTTTAATTCAAGATCAACATAAAGGTGCATTCGAATTATCCTTGCCTAGTTTGGATATTCTTGGACATTTAGAGGATGGACATGACGATACAGTTTCCTGTGTAGGATATGGTAAGAGCGATGAGGTTTTGATGACTGGAGGGGTAGATGGAAAATTGATACTGTGGGACGCAGCCGACCATAGCCAAATTCGTGTGATTGAAAATCATGCTGAATTTATACAAGATTGTACTATTTCAGCAGATGGGAAAATAATTTCAATTTTGGATGATAATGGAGTATTAAGGAGTTTTGATGAAGATGGAAACGCAATTCAGGGTTCAAAATTAGACTTCCTTAAAGCAGTTGAAATAGAATGGTCGGTTGATGGAGAATATCTTTTCGTTTTAGAATCATTCCTAGTATCTTCAATTCAAAAAATTAGGGCATCGGATTGGAGTCTGATTGAAATCACCCAAATGGCCCATAAAGTGATTGATTTCACCATCTCGGAAGATGAACGAAGTATTATCGTCAGCACAGGTACAACCCACTTAGCCATATATCAATCCAATTACATTGCATATGGCCAAGGACAAGATGGGCCAGATTTTGATGAAGATGGGATTCCGGACATTTTGGATATAGATGATGATGGAGATGGGATTTCAGATATTTATGATATTCATTGCCAAGAGGGTGAGGACTGTTCTCTTTATCCTAATGAAGACTATTTGAGAAATATTGAAATCAATATTAAAGGAGGAGTACTGGAAGTCCAAGATACTATTTCATTTTCCAAACAAGACTCAAGTGCATTAAGGAATCTCACTTCAACATTATTGATTGACGACCGAAAAATCACTCCCGAGGAATTAACTTGGATGACAGAGGCGATGTGTGATAATATTGTTTCAAGAGACGTCGTGGAGTCATGGAGGCTCTTACTTTCTTTAGAGGGCGCAGAATTGGGTGCTGGTGAAATGAGCTGTGGCTCAGTGCAAGGTATGTCAACAGCATCATTAGAGGATCATAGTGCAAGAGCATCCCTTACATGGACAACAACTTTTCAGTTGAATGGTCAGCCAGTTGCGCCTTACAATATTACGATTAAAGGGGTATTGGAAGCCCCAACAGGTAGTTCAGCGGTTATCTCGGCCCAATTCCCGGTGTTAATCACCTTCACCGACCCATTGGCAGTAGATGGGTCAGATATTATTTGGCAGAGGACAAATGGTTTTACGAGCGCATTTATGGATTCAATACCGCCTGAAGACCCCGGAATCGATGCCTTACTCAAAGCATTTTTTTCCGTAAATAGTTGGATTCCACTGTTATTTATATTTTCATCACTACTTTTTGTTGGAATAATTTTCAAACAAAAAAAGGACATACAAATGAAATTAGTCGACTCAGGAGCTCAAGAAAATGAGGACGAGGAAGGTGATGAGTCTGAAGAGGTATTTGAGGATTATTATCCTGAAACCGAGGAAGAGGAATTTGAAGAGGAAATAGAAGAAGCGTGGTCAAATGAATCCGAATCAACCCCTCCTAAACCAAAGCGTGGCCCACCTCGCGCTTCCACTCGTAGGGCCTCAAAGATGCCTATTTCAACTCCCGTTAAGGCAGTAAAGACTCGACGCAGAAGAGTAAGTTCTGAGCAGCCAGAGGGCTCCAAGAGAGTACCGCTGAGTGAAGTTTCAGATGAAGAAGAGAAATCTTCTGATGGTGATTATAATTATGCACTAGATGGTGTCTATCACGACCCCGATTGGGAAACAGATTATGGACAAGTTGAGATGGCAACTAAAGTCCGTAAGGTGGTAAAACAAGAACCTCCTGAACCGGCAGAAAAATCAGCATCAAAGAGCCGAAGAAAGGTGAAGAGGAAAAACAAGACGGGGTCAAAAAAGAAGACAACTGCCGAACCGGAGAAACAATTTTCAGAGGAATCAGAGAATGATGATGGGGATGATGATGATGCAATGGATAAAGCATTGGGAATGTTAACAGGTAGTTTCCCAAAGTGATTACACAGTTATGAAATTCGGATTACCATCTATTCCTAAAACCTCGGAAATAAATAATTTCAAGCCCAATTCTGCTTCTCCATTTAAATCAAACAAGACTTCCTCAAAATATTGTTCTACTCTTTTGATTGAAAAGGAACTTCGTTCACTACTTTCTGCAATTATTTTTTCACGAAGCCTAGTCCCTTCAAATGAATCCTTGGCTGCTAACAAATCGCTCAATGCGCTTTCTACCATCTTTATGGGTGCATCTACATGGGCAGCGAAAACTGCAAAGACCATTGGAAAACCCGTCTCATCTTTCCATACCTTCCCTAAGTCCATCCTAACTAATTCGGGATGCATTCGGGCTTGATGTAATGCTCTATCGCCAATGAGCAATGCTCCATCACAACGATCAAGCATACTTTCTAAATCAGGCCCCATTTGTACAGGGCGCGGGTCAAAGCCTTGCTTATTCAATAGGTATATCAACAACCTTCGTGAAGTTGCTGAATCTGTTGGTAAAGCAACATCGCGCATATCTTTTATCTCTCGATGGCCAAATAAGAGGACACTACCAACAGGTCCATCAGAAATAATTCCCAACTTTGGTAGTAAAATTAATTTCTCTCGGTTAAGAGCCCAATCTGCGGCTGGAATAGGTGCAACCAGGCAATCTTTCCTAAGTAGATGACCTGTTAGCCAAGCTGGTGGGGCAGCCAAAATCTTCCACTTTTCGGCCAACCCATGGTACAAGGGATCGCAATTGAGGAAGGCTACTCTGCCAATCGTTTTCTGCCAAGTTTGAATCTCCATCTTATCACTTGGCCATGTTTAATCTATGAATTGGAGGAGTTGGTTTTTTTTCTACTGGCTCAAATTTGGAATAAACCGTATCTCGCCGGATTGGTTTGCCCCCGGCTCTCCTAACTAATCTGCATAATTCATCAACTCCGAAATCAAGTTTGGCTGTTGAGCCTGCAAGATGCATTATTGATTCCTGCATGACAGTTCCATCAATATCGTCAGCACCAGCCGATATTGCTAACTCGGCTAATTCGTCCCCAATATTCATTCTATATGCCTTGATATGCGGAATATTATCTAACATCAAACGACTCACTGCAATCATCCTTAGAATTTCATTAGCACTGCTTAGTTGGGCTTCTGGGAGCCTAGAGGAATCCGGTAAGAAGGGGTATGGTACGAAACATTGGAAGCCTCCGCTTTTGTCCTGTTGGCGACGCAATTTATCAAGATGGATGATTCTTTCTTCAGGCGTTTCAACAGTCCCAAATAACATGGTGCAATTTGTGGGTAAGCCGAGAGCATGGGCAATACCATGGATATCTAGATATTCCTGGCTACTTTCTTTACCCTTGCAAATTTTATCCCTAACAGAGTCAACCAAAATTTCGGCTCCACCACCGGGGATACTCCCCAGGCCAGATTGTTTCAATTGGCGGATTGTTTCTTCGTAACTAGTTCCAGAAATGGTAGCAATATGCTTTATCTCCACCGCTGTCAATGCTTTGATTGTAATTTCAGGAAATCTATTTTTTGTTTGTTCAAATAAGTTGCAGTAATAACTTAAGTTCCAATCGGGGTGTAATCCACCAACTGAATGAACTTCATCTACTATTTCAGCAAGGGGTTCGATTTGTGAAATGTAAGTGCTAACATCCATTTCATATGCATCATCGGCTCTCTTGCCCCTTCGAAAGGCACAAAACTTGCATGCTAAGACGCATATATTAGATTGATTAACATGAATATTTACATTAAAGAAAATATTCTGCCCGTATCTTGATTTCTTATCCAGATCAGCAATATGCAAAACCGCATTCAAGTTTGGATGTTTCAATAATGCTAACCCCTGAATAATGCCTAATCTTTTACCCTTGATTAAGTCGCTAACAATTGGATAAAGGATTTCATCCTCAATCAGCATGGACTCCAGTGATGATGCACGCCGTTGACGCCAATCATCAGCCAGTCCAAGTTCCCCCAATGCTCACCCTCATCTGACTGCCTGCGCGGTATGAAGATGAATGCTTTGGCTATCCGATTACTTACGGTAATTGGGGAGTGAATCTAACTTTGCTTTCAAGACTCCTTCTTTAAGCATTATTTTCCTGAATTCCTCCATCCACAACACCGAGGATGAAATCACCACTAATACCAACCACGTACTCCAATTCAAAAAGCGAGTAGACAATAATGAGCCTATTTCCAAATTTGAAAAAGGTATGGAAAAGGTTGCATATTGTACTACGAATAATAAGAAACTAGTGCAAAATACCATTGAGTAATTAATCGCTTTATTGCTAAAAATACCCAAGGAAAAGACACTTTCTGCGACGCTCCTACAATTCATCACATTGAATAATTGGAATAATACAAATACTGCAAATGCGGCAGTTCTAGCAATCTCAAACTTTTCTTTTGACCATGCTTCCCAAGTTGCTTCGTTGCATACACCTGAATCAGAAGCCGCAATTTCACCCTGATAAATCACATCTCCTTTGTCAAAGAAACCCTTGGTACAAGGCTCTTGTGTCATCACGTGCCCATCTGCAATGTAGAAGACTGTCAGAGTCCCTACCAGCATTATCGATCCCATCCACATAATCAATGCCATGTCAATAAGGTTGGGCAATCCTTCAGTCAAGGGCTTTGGCGGCACTTGCATTACCTTTCCATGTTTCTTTTCGACTCCAAGGGCGACTGCTGGTGGCCCATCCATCAAGATATTAATAACCAAAATTTGAGTTGCTGTAAATGGAAGGTTCCAACCGAATACAAAGGTTGAGATGATAATAATTCCCACAGCAGCTACATTAGTAGATATTTGATATCTTACAAAGTTGCGGATATTTTGATAGATTTTCCTCCCCTCTTCTACGGCTTCAACAATATTAGAAAAGTTATCATCCTGCAGAACCATGTCTGCAGCATCCTTTGCTACATCTGTTCCAGAAATACCCATCGCAATACCAATATTTGCCTTTGCTAATGCAGGTGCATCATTGACTCCATCTCCTGTCATTGCAACAACTTCTCCATGACTTTGTAAAGCAGTAACAATTCTCATTTTTTGGTCAGGTGTTACTCGGTGATAGACATCGACATCCTCTACAACAGACGTTAATTCTTCATCGCTCATTTCCATTAATGTGTTCCCGCTTAGCGACTCTGAGTGTTTCTTTACGATTCCTAAATTCTTCCCGATTGCTATTGCAGTTGCTTCTTGATCACCTGTAATCATCTTTACTGTGATGCCTGCAACCCTACATTTGGCAATTGCATCCTTCACTTCTGCACGAGGGGGATCCATTATTCCAACCAAACCAAGGAATGTAAGGTTATTTTCCATTGCTTCCATATTTGTCAAGTCTTCATCATCATCTACTCTTCTACCACAAAGTGCCAGAACTCTCATTGCTTCAGAAGCCATTTCTCTATTTGCATTGTGAATTCTATCGGCATCCCCATCTCCCAATTCCTTTCTCAAACCATCTTCAATGATATGGGTTACTAGGTTTTTATATCCACCAGCAGCCCCTTTAGAAAATAACCATTTTTCACCATTGAAGTTTTGAATCGTAGACATTCTTTTTCGTACTGCATCAAAGAAGAATTCATTTTCTCGAGGGTTTTTTTGCGCAAAACTCTCAAGGTCCCCATGGACTTTCCAACCAAACACCGCACAGGCTGAATCTGTTGGGTCGCCAATTGCTTCCCATTTTCCATCGAATTTGTGAATTGTACTATTATGACAAAGAGCAGCACAGGCTGAGGCTAGTTTGAAAGCATCATTTCCCAATACTTTTTCGACTTCTTTTTCCGATAATTCCTTCTCTCCTTGGCTTATTCCGCCAATTGAGGGGTCGAACCCCTCACCAGTGACGTAGTATTCTGAATCCAATGTGAAAAATCTCTTAACGGTCATTTCATTCTTTGTCAAGGTCCCTGTTTTATCAGAACAAATAATTGTTGTTGAACCGAGTGTTTCAACAGCTTTCATTCTTCTGACTATCGCTTTATGCCTTGCCATATTCCTCATTCCTAAGGCCAATGTAATGACCAAAATGATAGGTAGCCCCTCTGGAACAATGGCAACGAATATTGCAATGGCAACAATGAATTGCTCAATTACAACATCAACTAAACTGACGCCTGAAGAAGGATTTAGAATTGCGATTGCAAGTTTTAGCGATACTAAGAGTGCGGCAACAAAAAGTGCAATGAAACCAAGGAATTTACCCAAACTTTCTAATTTTATTTCAAGTGGAGTTTTTGGAGTTTCAGCCTCGGCAATCCCGCTGGCAATATGGCCCAATTCAGTTTTCATTCCAGTGTTAATGACCAAGCCAATAGCTCTGCCGCGAGCAGCCACCGTCCCCATGAATGCCATGTTTGATTGCTCAGCGATAATCCTCCGCCCAGTTATCGCTTCTATATTTTTACTTACCGTGTCTGATTCACCGGTCAATGCAGATTCATTGACCTTAAATTGGTAGACTTCAATCAAACGGATATCGGCAGGAATATTCAGGCCCTCCTCCATCTTTACGATATCACCTGGGACCAATTGGTCAGTAGAAATTTCTATTTCTCTCCCATCTCGCTCGACGACACAATTACTTATCGCCATTTGTTTCAGAGCATCCATAGCCTGCTCTGCTTGTTCTTCTTGCCAAAATCCAAATACGGCATTAATAGTTAAAACAAGGAAAATAAAGATGGCATCACCGGGTTCTTGGAAATTATGAATTACCAAGGAAATGACCGCTGCACCCATTAAAAGAAAAATCAATGGATCATTGAATTGGGCAATTAATCTTCTCCAACGAGGCTCTTTTTCAGGTTCCTCTAAGGCGTTTAACCCATATTTTTCCAAACGTGATGCTGCCTCTTTGTCTGAAAGCCCTTTCTTGTCGCTTGATAGTCTCTCCAATGCTTCCTCAGCATCCAAAGTGAACCATTCTTCATCCTCATTTAACATGATTAGACACCTGCTGCGTTCCTTTGGTGTTGATAACAGGGTCATAAGTATGACTAAGATGGCTTCAAAAGAGCGGCTAAAAAATATCTCAACCTCATTAGCGAACCATTGACAAGTAGAATCACTTCGCCAAACCCGATGGGACTCGATTATGAGCCATATGTCTCGGCTGAGAAAGACCTTCCAGAATTAACACCACGTGTTATTATCATCGGGATTATTCTTGGGGCTGTTATGACTGCGGCAAATGCCTACCTAGGAATGTTAGTTGGCATGACAGTTAGCGCATCTATTCCTGCCGCCGTCATGTCAATGCTAATTCTACGTGGATTAAAATTTAAAGATGTTTCAATTCTAGAAAACAATTCTGTTCAGACAATGGCATCTGCCGGAGAAAGCCTTGCGGCTGGAATTATTTTCACTATACCTGCGCTTTTAGTAATGGGTGTTTGGTCAGATATTAACTGGCTAGACACTTTCATAATAGCCTTCCTTGGAGGGGTTTTAGGTTGTATGTTCACCATTGCTCTACGCAAGGTATTCATCGTTGAAGAAGCCCTTCCATATCCTGAAGGTGTAGCATGTAAGGAAGTACTTGTTTCTGGTGAAGAAGGTGGTGGAGGGCTTATTGCAATCGTTTATGCTCTAATTATTGGTGCAATCTTTGGTTGGGTCGTTAAGGGAATGCACCTGACAAAGCACATGGTTCATAGGGCCTTTGACTTGGGTGCTGCCAGAGTCTATGTGGGCTCAGAAATGTCAATCGCTTTATTTTCAGTTGGCTATATTGTTGGGTTGAGAATAGCCTCTTTCATTTTCCTGGGTGGGGTTTTAGGATTCGGGATATTAGTTCCCCTATATGGTCTGATAAATGGCTGGCCAGCATTTGAAGTCAACCATTTGGGAGAAGTCCTTCCTGTTTCATCGACAGAAGCGTTCATGATTATTTGGAATGAGCAAATTCGCTTCATTGGAGTAGGAGCCATGGTAGTTGGTGGCGTCTACACTTTGTGGTCGATGCGTAAAACAATTTTAGTTGGCTTCAAGAAAGCACTAAATTTCAATGAGGATGGAGAAAGGCAAGTACTTCGCACCGAAATTGATTTAGATATGCGTAAAGTACTGCTAGTTTGTGCCGTAATCACTGTTCTGACATTCTTGTTTTATTGGTGGAAAACGGGGAGTATATTGTTGGCTTTGGTGGGTGCTGGTTTCTTAGCAGTGGCTGCTTTCTTCTTTTCTGCGGTTGCTGGTTATATCGCTGGAGTAGTGGGGTCATCTAATTCTCCTGTTTCGGGAATGACCATTGCAACTCTCCTATTCACTGCAATATTAGTATGGTTGGTGGGGGACGTTATCCTTGGAATGCCAGAGCAGGATTTGATGTTCGCCACTTTGATTATCGCTGCTGTTGTAGCCGTTAATGCAGCGATTGCAGGTGATGTAATGCAGGATTTGAAAACCGGACATATGGTTGGTGCAACTCCTCGTAAACAACAAATCGCAGAATTAATCGGTGTCATTGTAGGTGCAATAGTAATCGGACCTGTACTCTGGTTGCTGAATAAGGCATTCGTTATTACTAAAACACATTGTTCCCGATTATTAGCAGATGGTCAAGATGTCGATTGCGATACGGCATTATTAGCCCCTCAGGCAGAATTGATTGGCTCGATTATTCAAGCGGTATTTGGAGGAAGTCTAAATCTTCCAATGATCACTTTGGGGGCAATAATTGCAGCCATCATTATTTGGAGGAAAATGCCAGTCATGTCGGTTGCCATTGGAATTTATTTACCGCTTGGACTTTCTGTGCCAATCGTTGTTGGTGGTCTTGTCAGCCATGTGGTCATTCGCTCTGCATATCGAAGAGTTGACGGAGAATTATTGGAAGAACCATCACAGAAAGCCAAGGATGCTGGCGAGGAGGTGTCTGCTCGGGGAGTCTTACTAGGGGCTGGTTTCATCGCCGGAGAATCGTTAATGGGGGTCTTAATCGCCTTCTTTATCGTCGTTTGGGAGGCTCCGCACAAGTGGTTTGGACTTGGGACACTTGGGGATTTTTGGAGTCTGTTGTTCTATGCTTGGTTTATCGGAGTCTTCATTTTCCTCGCCACCAGAGCATTACCAAAACCTCGCGATGGTTCGAATTTATTGACTGATGCGATGGCTGTTTTGACTGATGGTTGTCGTAAATTCGTGAAGGCAATGAAGCCACCGCGATGAGGAAATCTACTCCTTGAAACGGATTGCTTGAATGTCAATGTTGAAAGGCTGCCCAGCAAGGCCAACCAACTGAGGCGAATCCATGATGGCGACAACAACTGCTGACATTGCAAATTTAGAAGCAATTGCAACCCGCTGTAGAGCTCAAATATTGCGTATGACTCATCGTGCTGCTGCTGGCCACCCTGGTGGCTCACTTTCTGAAATCGACATCCTTGTTGCGCTCTATTTCAGTCGCCTAAATTTGGACCCTAATGAACCAAAATTAGTAGAAAGAGATAGATTCATCCTTTCTAAAGGTCATGCAAGCCCAGGAATGTATGCAGTATTAGCAGAAAAAGGATTCATCACAGAAGAAGACCTCTCTTCATACCGTGTATTAGGGGGAGTTTGCCAAGGACATGTCGATGCGAAGTGGACTCCTGGCATAGACTTCAGTGCTGGCTCGCTTGGCATGGGTCTATCGTTTGGAATGGGTACTGCAATCGCAGCTCGCTTGGATGGGAGCGAAAGGAGCACATGGGTGATGATTGGCGATGGTGAGATGCAGGAAGGGAGTGTTTGGGAAGCGGCAATGGCAGCCGCTCATCATGAACTCGGAAACCTCAATGTGTTTGTCGATAAAAACAATATTCAAAATGATGACTTTGTTGAAGTGCAAATGAGAATGTTCGATATCCCTGCGAAGTGGGCTGGCTTTGGCTGGGCTGTTAGGGAGTGTGATGGGCACGATATGCAACAAATTCTTGATGCCATAGCTTGGGCAGATAGTATTACTGATAGACCGGCTGTAGTCATCGCAAATACAATCAAGGGCAAGGGTATTTCTTACATGGAAAACAACCCAGCCTTCCATGGTGCAGCGCCAAATGACGAGCAACTTGGCATCGGGTTAGCAGAACTCGGTATTTTCGAGGTGGGAGCATGAGTCGGATGGCAGCAACACGTGATGGCTACGGCCAAGGTTTGCTCAACATTTCAGGTGATGAAAGAGTTGTAGTCTTGGAAGCAGATCTCGGGAAATCTACCAAGTCTCTTCACTTCCGCAAACAATTTCCTGAGCGCACCGTTTCTTGCGGAATTGGTGAACAAAATATGATGCTGGTTGCGGCGGGGCTAGCTGCAAGTGGGTACAAGCCATTTGCAAGTACTTTTGCAATCTTTACAGAAAGGGCTTTTGAACAAATCCGAAATGGTGTGGCTAGGCCAAATCTTCCTGTGCATATATGCGGAAGCCATGGCGGTACGCACACAGGAACTGATGGCGGCAGTGCCCAATCAATTGAGGATTTGGCGATTTACAGAACCTTGCCAAATATGACCGTGATGCACCCTTGCGATGATGTTAGCGCAGCCGAATTAACTCGCCAATGTTTGGAACTATCAGGTCCATCTTACATGCGAACAGCGCGCAATAAAACGATGGTCCTACATGAAGATAAAATTGAGGATA
Organism: Methanobacteriota archaeon; assembly: GCA_014240385.1. Classification (GTDB taxonomy): domain Archaea; phylum Thermoplasmatota; class Poseidoniia; order Poseidoniales; family Poseidoniaceae; genus UBA226. Next base: position 12,655 of record JAAZXA010000024.1, read on the forward strand.
TAAAAATCGGAAGGGGTATTGTACTACGCGATGGAAGTGATGTTTGCATCATCGCTTGTGGAGTATTAGTTTCTAAAGCACTCGAAGCTGCTGAGAAATTAGCGGGAGATGGTATTGATGCATGTGTAATAGACATGCATACACTCAAGCCACTCGATGGTGATTTAATCAATAGGGTGGCGGCAACAGCAGGATGTATTGTTAGCGCTGAAGACCATTCAATAATCGGCGGCCTTGGGGGTGCAATAGCAGAGCATCTCTCATCTAATCATCCCGTACCACTTGAGAGAGTCGGTGTCAAAGACAGATTTGGGGAATCAGGTCAGGCGGAAGAAATGCTAGATCTTTTAGGATTAAATACCGGAGATATTATCGAAGCAGCACATAAAGCAATCAGTAGAAAGAGTAAGTAAAAAATGGAGTTGAAAAAAATGGAATTTTTCCTAGACACAGCAGAAGTAGAAGAAGTGAGAGAAATAGCAGCATGGGGAATACTTGATGGAGTTACTACCAATCCAAGTTTGATTAAAAAATCTGGACGGGATTTCAAGCAAGTGGTATCAGAAATTGCTGAACTATGTGATGGTCCAATCTCAGCCGAAGTCACCTCTTTGGATACCGACGGAATGGTAAGAGAAGGTTTGGAATTGAAAGAGACTCTACCTCCAAATGTCATCATCAAAGTTCCATGCACTCCTGAAGGATTGGCTGCAACAAAAATACTTTCTGACCAAGGAATCGGCGTCAATGTAACTCTAATCTTCAATGCTTCCCAAGCGATAATGGCTGCAAAGGCTGGGGCAATGTACGTCTCACCATTTATTGGTCGACTGGATGACACTGGGGCAGATGGTATGGAATTAATAGCCGAAATCATGCGTATCTGGGACAATTATCCCACTATCGAAACAAAAGTATTAGCAGCATCCATCCGCCATCCAATGCACATGCTACAAGCGATGCAAATGGGCGCTCATACTGCAACAATGCCCACCAAAATCTTCAGACAATTGATGAAACATCCTCTGACCGATTCAGGTATTTCTCAATTCTTGTCCGACTGGGCAGAGGTTGAAGCAGCCGGTAATGCATGATAATTAGTGGATAACCTCGTACTCTAATCCTCAAAAGGCTTGAAGAAGGGATGGAGTCTCACTTGAGTTGGGAGGGCTGGATATGGTTGACCGTCGTGAGAAATTACAGCAGTTATTAGATGGTGAATTAGATCCATCTGAAATCATTTCTGACCCCACTCTTGCTAGTTTAGCAGAACGGATTTATGGTATGGACATTAAGGCAATATTGGCCGAAAAAGGGATAGAAATGCCTTCAGGTGATAATACTTCTAAACCCTCAACATCCTTGATTGAAGTTGTTCCCAGTTCAAATTTACCCCCACCTGCACCCCTTGGAAACCTTCCTGCACTCGAACAAACAACTGCTACAAGTAGAAACACTTTGTTCATTTTGCTTGGAGTTCTAGCCTTATCAATCGCCTTACTCAATTTAGTAATGGGGCTTGGAGAGTTATACAATCCTTGTACAACTGATTGGTGTGCTGATAACTCAAAACTCATCTGGTTAGCTCCCCATCAACTATCTCAAGATGGTGGTTGGGGTTCTGTGGGCGCTGCAGGGATACCTGATTATGCGATGATTGGTGGTGGACTGATTCTAACTTTACTCGGTCTAAGAAAGAAGGCTTGAGGTGAAATCGATGTCTGGACCTGCAAAGGCAAAGCGCGGCATTCCTCAAAAAGAGGATTTCAATGAATGGTACCCCTTTATCGTAGAAGCGGCAGAACTCGTTGACAAAAGATATCCAATCAAAGGTATGGACGTTTGGAGGCCATACGGCTGGAAAGCCATGCGCCTTATTGATGGATTAACCCACGCAGAAATGGAGAGGTCCGAGCACGAAGAATACCGATTCCCATTGTTAATCCCTGAGAATCTTCTTGAAAAGGAAAATAGATTGGTTGCTCTTCTAAAAAAAGCCCGCGACGAAGGCGTGGAGCCAGAGGAATTGCGAATAGATGAAGATGAAGCCGGCTTTAAAAAAGAAGTTTACTGGGTCAAACATGCAGGTGAAAACGAATTAGATATTCCGATGTTTTTGCGTCCAACTTCAGAAACTGCGATGTACACAATGTTCCCACTTTGGATTCGCTCTCACGCTGATTTACCTCTGAAAACATATCAGATGGTGAACACATTCCGCTATGAGACTAAGCAAACTCGCTCATTTATCAGGGTGCGTGAAATTCATTTCTTTGAGGCCCATACTGCTCACATAGATGAGGCATGCGCTAGTAGGCAAATCGATGAGGACCTTGAAATTGTAGGTAATATTATGGCCGCTATGTGTTTGCCAGTTTTGATTTCTAAGCGCCCTGTTTGGGATACATTTCCTGGCGCTTGGTATACAATTGCTATCGACGTTGTCATGCCAAATGGTAGGACCCTACAAGTGGCCAGTGTCCATCATTATAGAGACCAATGGGCCAAGGCATTCGATATTAAATATGAAGATGAAAATGGTGAGTTCCAGAATTGTCACCAAACCACATATGGGATGTCAGAGCGCTTATTGGGTGCAGTAGTTGGTATGCATGGAGATGATTCAGGTCTAATCATGCCCCCAAAAATCGCACCTATTCAAATCGTGATTATACCTGTTCTGAAGAAAGGGCAAGAGGAAATGGTCAATGAATCAGCAAGTCAATTGGCCAATGAACTGAGAGCAGCAGGATTCAGAGTTAAGGTAGATTCCCGCGATATGCGCCCAGGGCAGAAATATTACGACTGGGAAATAAAGGGAGTTCCATTAAGGTTTGAACTAGGACCAAGAGACATTGACAAAAACAGTGTTTTCGCTGCTCGAAGAACAGGTGGAAAAACTCCTCTCGATAGGAGCGAAATAATTACGCTTGCACATGCTCAATTAGCAGAAATAGAATCTGAATTGATCCAGAGAGCAGCACAGCACATGAAAGGAAAAACACAACCCTTGCCAGAGTTAATTGAATGTGATGGGAAATGGACTGTTGAGGGTGAAATAGCAGATGGTGTTGTGTTTGAAATCGCCTTTGATGGCAGTGATGCTGAAGCGGAAATAATCGAAAGGACCTGTGGATTAACTTTCTTGGGTGATGCAGTTGAAGCTTATTCAGAACCAAAGCCCTGTGTTATTACCGGAAATAATACCAAGCGAAGAGTTTGGTTAGCAAGGACTTACTAAAGCCATACGGCTACCTTTCGATTAAAGTCCGTATTGCTTTTGCAATATCCGCAGTGTCCTGCAAAGCCCAATGCTCACCCAGTGAATCAATTAGATGTGCACGAGGTTTGTTTGTATCCAATAAGTCCTCAAGACGGTTTGCAATAACTGCAGTCATTCCAGAGTTCTTTATCTGGGCCAATGCGCGGTGAACTAAGTCACTAATTTTCACTCCCGTTTCTAGTTTAAAACCAATCCTTGTACAATTTTCACATAGTTCTTGAAGTTCCTTAATGTGCTTTTGCCCCTCTTTCAAAGTAATATTCCAATCACCTTGTTGTGATGCAAATTTCCCTAATCTAGGTTCATCAACTAGATAATCCAATACTGCAGCGCAATGAACCCATGCTTGGATATCATCGTTTGATAATGCAATGCATTCCCTCAGCATCTCATCAGGCTCATCTGCTTGAATAACCAGTGGTAATGCAAAGGCTGCTTGTACAGTTGTTGTGCCAGCCACAACCGTCACATCATGCCCATGCCGGTGTAAATCCTCTGCAATCGCCCAACCGGTACCTCCACTGCTGGTATTTTGCACATATCGAATATCATCAATAGGGCTGCGAGTTGCACCGAGTGTAATTACAATGGATTTCCTATTTGCTTTTTCCTTGTTAATGAAATGACAGAAAGCAGCCACAAGTGAGATAGGATTATCTTGCTTTCTTTTACCTTCAATGATTGGCCCCCAGTGAAGGCTCATTCCATAATTTTTCAATTCTGATTCAATATCTATTGTGATTGGATCTTTAGCCAGATTATCATGCATACTTGGCACCATCATGATGGGTATTTTTCTACCTCGGGCGGCTGATAATGCCATCAATAGTGGCGTATCCATCATTCCTTGTGCAACTGAAGCCATATGATGGCGAGTAGTTGGGCAAACCAATACCGCATCCACATCATCCAATTGCCTCATTTCGCCCTCCCAATCGGTAATGACTTCAGAAGCGCTCGCCCAAGATAATGCCAGAGGTGTGATGATTTTTTGGGCAGAATGGGACATTAATACGACTACATCTGCACCATGCCTTCGTAGTTCTCTTGCCACTTTTACAGATTCAACCGCGGCAATGCCACCACTAACTCCCAACAATATGGAAAGGCCAGAAAGTGAGTCTCCTTGTGGAATGACTCCGGTATCCCGAATGTTGGTCATAATATTTGCCAGCGAGTAGGACTCAAAGCACCTTCGGCTACAACTCTGACCGATTGCATCATGAACAGGTAATGGCTGGGGGTATTAATGACAAGTGATGCGGGGGGATTTGAACTCCCTCAAAATAATTCATTGCTTCCTTCTCAAGATCCTTTGCAGGCTTTGCATAGGCAAATCTATTGGGTGATGTTAGGTACAATCGGACTTTTGGCATTGATTTGTTATTCATTGATTAATGCGGTATTTGCAAGTAAGGGCTGGGTTGTCATATTTCCCTGTATTATTTTGGGAATGGGTTGGTCAGGATTCAAGAATAAAAAGGTCTGGGCTTATCCCTTTGCGGTGGGATTAAATGCAGTGGGTGTAATGCTTTTTGCCCTTATTGGATTGCTTCTAATAATTAGTTTCGATGGTTTTTCAATCCTTATAGGAGTATTAATGGTTTTTTCATCAGTACAATCTTGGAGACGCCTAACAGTAATGAGAAATCCACTATTCAAAGCATGGTATTTAGGACTGAACATCCCGATGATGGGAATGGGCCTTGATGAAGGAGAAATATATTCATCCTGCCCTCACTGCTCATCAGTATTGGCAATCCAGCCATCAAGATTGACAGCAGAAGATAAATGCCCATCATGCCATGGTCCGCTAGTTAGTGGTGAAACAATTAGGCAATTGAATGAAGAAGAATGATTCTTAGCGTGATGCCAAGGTTAGGTTTTTCCACATATCTTCTGGTACTTCCATTGCTAAGCGAAGTCCACCCATTGCACCCAATCGGATTGGGTCGTCTACTACCAGGACGTTGATTTCACCAAGGTCGGAAAGGTGCTCTTCAATCATTGCGCCAAGTCCACGGATTCCGGAACCGCCGCCAGCAAGTACCATGTTCTTTCGGAATGCATCTTGATATTCAGGGTTAGATGAGGAGATTAGCGTCTTGACACGTTCTACGATTGGCTCAACAATGGCTTCACAAGCAACTTGAACACATTCTGTAATATCTAGGTGCATTGCTTTTCCTTCGATTGAGAAATCCACTAGAATTGGATCATCGGGTTGAGAGGTGCCCACGAATGAGTGGTCTTCCTTCCAGCGCCGTGCCATATCCTTGGTTACTTGTGCGCCACTGTATTTGAGTTGGATTTCCTTGATGATTTGATTGTCCACAAAGTCTCCAGCAAAGGAGGAATGTACTTGGTCGCTTGGCTCAGGGATAGTTCCGTAAACGCGGCAAATATCAGTAGTACCTGCGCCGATATCAATGACTATTGTGTGCTCTAACATATCAAGAGCATATGCAACAGCGAAAGGTTCTGAGATAATCATGCAGGCGTTGACTGATCCAGCTGCTGCATCAAAGATGTAGGTTTTATCGACATAAGATGCCTCTGCAGGTGCGCCGATGACTGCAACAACTCTGTCATAGTCTTCAGGGTCGGCGAGTCCAATCAAATGAGTGATGAAGTGGGCGATGAATTCCCGGTCTTTTTGAGTATCTTTGATGACACCATGTTCTAATGGGCGAAATAGGTCAAGTGCTAAGCGGTTTTTGAGTGATTCTTCACCAAATAATACATCTCGCTTGAGGAAGTTTCTAGCAATATGGTCCTTTGGTGTTCCAATTACTGTTAACTCTCCATCTTCATGTCCGTCGCTGGATACCATCACAGAGCGGAATGTTCCTAGGTCTATGCCAATATAGAGCACTTCTTCAGCCATGTTTTGTGCCAATCGAATCCGACTTATGAATTATGCCTTTCAATGGCCTTGAATGTTGGGTTCACAATGCTCGTTTTTTTGAGGCAGAATTGTTTCTACCAAACATGTTATTTAACTAAAATAGCTAGAAATCTCTTGAATCAGATTGCTGATTCAAAGTTCACACTAGTGGATGTAGCGTATTACTTTCCACTATTTTTGAAAAAATTCATTCCTCTTCCCAAACAGCTTCAATTTCCATAATCATCTGGTCATCTACTGGTAGTGCATCAAGGTACAGTGCTGGAATGTCTTCACTCAAGAAGACAGTAGTTCCGGCCCGATAGATAGTGTGCCCATCGGCAATTGCTCGCTCAGTGTCTATTTCAAGGATGCGTGGACGCTTGATTCGAACATGCCCTGCTTCCATAGCATTTGTGATAGTTTTGGAAAGATGGACGTGTTGACGGTCTCCTGCTTTGATTCCTAATTCTAAATGAGTCGCTAGGTCATCTCCTTCACATGGATAGTAAAGTGCCTCTGGGATGTCGTCTACGGGCAAATCCAACTCGATTTCTATGCTGTGCCCGTATGTTGCCCTAACCATGTCTCCTTCGACTTGGTAGCGTCCCTTCTCATCTCCCAAAGCGATAGCTTCGAAATGCCAAGGACGTAGCCAGTGATAGTAGTGGCGGGCTTCCTTAAATGAGTCGCAAAGTTTGCTAGTTGAGATCCAACCGTTGATATCCATTTGCAGATTAAACTTTTCAGGGAAGTGCCGTAGAACCCCTGCCATCAAGCGACCGAGCCCGTTTTGCTCCCTTTCGCTCATGATGAATTTCCCTTCTTCATTGCATACTGGGCAGTTCTGGCCATCATAATATCCGTGCGCTCTACATTGACGTAGCATGTGAATCGAAGCCGGCGACCGGACATTCATTGATAACTCCCACGGTGCCATTGTAACCGTGATGTTGAACAGCCGGATTCCCTCGCACCCTCATGGGCGCTGTAATTGTCGAGTATGTGCGGACACCATTTCATCGCGCTCACAAGGGCTTGTTGAATGAAACAAGACCTGAAGATATGCTTGCAGTAGTCATCGACGAAGTGCTTAGCAGAACCGGAATTCAAGCCTCAGAAATTGAAGATGTACTTTTGGGCTGTGCTTACCCAGAAGGTGTCCAAGGACTGAACTTAGGGAGAATTGCTGGCTATCTATCTTTGCTTCCAACATCTGTTCCTGGCTCAACAACAAACCGCCTATGCGGTTCCTCAATGCAGGTCATTCACATGGCTGCTGGTAATATCGCAATGGGCGCTGGCGAGGTATTTCTCTGCGCTGGAGTTGAAACAATGTCCTTAGTGAAACGCGGTGGGTGGAACCGCGACCTACATCCTGAAATTGAAACTACTCACCCTGATGCTTACATTAACATGGGGTTGACAGCAGAGAACTTGGCTGATTCCCATTCAATTTCAAGAATGAGGCAAGAGGAGTTTGCCCTAAGGAGCCATCAAAAAGCCGCTGAAGCAACGGGAGAAGGGAAGATGGAAAATGAATTGTTTAGTATTTCAGGCATTTCAGAAGATGGTTGCATAAGAGGGAGCACATCGATGGAAAGAATGGCGACATTGAAACCTGCATTTACCGAAACTGGTACGGTAACTGCTGCAACATCATCACCTTTGACTGATGGAGCTGTTTGCTTGATGGTTTGTTCTGAAGCATTTGCTGAAAAAAATAACTTACAGCCAATGGCCCAAATTATAGCAACAGCAGTCGCGGGAGTAGGACCGGAAGTCATGGGAATTGGTCCCGTGCCAGCCACTAGAAAAGCCCTACAAAGAGCTGGACTTAGCCTCGATGATATGGATGTAATAGAATTGAATGAAGCGTTTTCGTCTCAATCGATTGCCGTAATGATGGACTTAGGCCTATCAGACGATGACCCTCGCGTGAATATCGATGGTGGTGCTTTGGCTATCGGCCATCCGCTCGGGGCGAGTGGGGCCAGAATTACCGGCAAAGCCGCCTCATTGCTTCAAAGAATAGGTGGAGAATATGCTTTAGCAACAATGTGTATTGGCGGGGGCATGGGTATTGCTACTATTCTTAAGAAAGTTTGATTGAAATCTCGCCAAACCTTCTTGATGTTGAACCCTAGTGGAGTATCTATGGGCATGGGTATTAGGCGCGGTAGGGCGGCAGCAAAAGATAACTTAACAGTTGATGAAGAAGGAGATTGCCCGCGATGCCGTGGAGATGCTGAACCCTCCTCACTCGAAGGTTTCCTATGCTGTAGTGGCTGCGGGTATGAATGGAGAAACCCTGATCACGTTCAGGCTGCAAGGGCTCCCCCCCCAACTCACCGTAGAGATGCTGAATTAATTCAAGAGTTTCAGCAAGAATTAGAATCAGGGAGTATGAGGGGTGCACTCGGTATTGAAAAGAATTTATCCAAGGAACAAGAAGCAAGCCTCCAACGCTTAGAAGATAAGTGGATGACTGGGCTTCAGGGCACATTCAATGTGGCACACGAAGAACGTAAACCCCTGATGCTATCTTTTGATGAAGAAGATAATATTCAGAATACGGTTATTGCATCGGTTACTTTGTTAAATAATGAATATGATGGTGGAGAAGAAATCAGAATCGAATATCCAGGACTAGGGACCGAATTTTATGGCTATGATGAAGACGATACCAAAGGCTGGAGACAGGGGCGAACCATCGAAGATACAGCGAGAAACATTGCGAGTATCATCAACAACCTGTCAAAATTTGTTTATGCATCCTCAGAAGGCACATCAGTGTTATTCGAGATGCGGGATAATCGTTTGGAAGCAGCATCATTAGTTGTTTATGTTGAGGACCCAGGGGAGCAAGACATCATCGCCGAGAAAGGTGGGGTTTCGATGGATGCCCGCGACGTGAAGATAGTCGAAGATTATCAAGCAGCAGTCGAAATTGTCCTAGAGGATGGAATAATCTCTCCAAGTGAGGACCAAATGCTTTGGGCTATGCGAGAAGCACTCGGAATCAGTGATGCCGATCACGTACGTATTGTCATGGGGATTTTTGGCGATACCGCCGTAAAAGAATGTACTAGTTGTGGAGGAATGGCTCAACTATATCCTGAGTATTCTGCGTGGTATTGCACCCCTTGTGAAACATGGGTATGAGGAAAAATCAAGACATCCTGTTAAGTTGATAATTTGTCAACTGTTTCAGAATATTCATATCAGTTGAGATAGGTAAACTTGCTAATGCATCATTTGCAGCAGCATGATGATGCTCCGCTACGGCTCTTGCATTTTCAATTGAACCTAACTTTCCAAGTGCTTCAATTGCCCTTTCTATATCAGTTTCCGATGCTTCATCACCCTTTCCGAAAGCCCTAAGGAATATTTCCAATTGCTCTCCAGATTGTTCAAGGGCGTGAAGGACGATTAGGGTTTTTTTACCTTGAGCGATATCGCTGCCTTTAGGCTTACCAATAGTGACGCCATCACTCAAAACATCGAGTAGGTCGTCCATTAGTTGGAAACACATCCCCACTTCTCTTCCCCAAGTCGAACAGGCTTCGATGGTATCTTCATCCGCACCTGCTAATAGGGCACCTAATTCGGCTGCAGTTTGAAACATCACGGCAGTCTTACCGTCGATCATGTCCAAATAATCCGAAATGCCAACATCTTCTTCATTTTCAAAAGCGATATCAAGTTGCTGTCCTTCAGATACTCTCCGTACCATCTTGCCTATTGTCAAAACAACATGGGCGATATCTTTCATTTCAATTCCCGAACTATTGGCTAAAATTTCGAAGCCAACTGCTAACATTGCATCTCCAGCATTTATTGCTGAGGTGATATCAAATTCCTTGTGAACCGCGGGTCGGCCTCTGCGCACATCATCATCGTCCATGATATCATCATGAACTAAGGTAAAGTTGTGGATAACTTCCAAGGCTGCTCCAACATCATCATGCCCTTCGTGCGCATTTCCAAGTGCCTCTCCAACAATACGTGGTAAAGTAGCCCGTAAACGCTTACCTCCTCCTTCAATCAAGTGTAGCATTGCTAATCTTAATCGTTCAACCTTCGCCTTTGAAAGTGCACCGCGCACTTTTCCTTCAACTGTTGGGCGGCAACGATTTATTGCATCAGATAGAGATTCATTTAGGGCATTATTTTGTGATAGGTCTAACCGCCCAAACCTATGGATAATGCCATCTGCATTTAATGATTCAAGATTATCCCACCAATCCATTAACAAATTATCGGCAATCAATTGGAACCAAGGGGCTATAGTTTCCCCATTTTCAGGGCAAGCGGCAGAGAAATTCAACCATTCTTCTTGGGTAAACCATCTTGTTTCATCAATTTCATTTTGGTTTGGATTGGGGTGAACGTCTTTCTGGAGAATCATTACATGGTCGAGTTCATGCTCAACCCATTCTTCATCCATGCGCGACATATAGAGCATTTTTGTCATGGGTTGGAAATCTTCAACATCTAAAGAATCTGATGGGACACCTAGTTCTTGCTCCATTTTCCTAATAGCTGCATTTATGCTCCCTCCAAAGTCATCTCTTTCATCTTCCACATCTAATGGGTGGGAGCAGCAAGCATTGGCCCAAACACCTGGGAAAGTGATTTTGTCTTTTGAGCGCTTTTGTAGAAGCATTCTGCCTGATGAATCGAAAACAAGGACTGAAAATGCTCTATGTAATGAACCTCGGTGATGGTGACTAGCTAATTTTGATGCTGTGCCAATTTGTTGGTCTTTTTCATCAACCAATATGACCTGTTCCACCATCATCTCTACTTGGCTATTATCATGACCTGCATCCATTAGGTCCTCGGGTTGCATTGGCTCTTCCACTTTGACTTTTTATAAAACATAACACTGTTCTAACCGCACTAAACAAAGCGCTATTTTTGGAATTTTCCACAGACTGCGCAAAATTCAATATCTCCTTGAAGTGAAGCTGAGCAATGTAGGCATTTAGATGATGAAAGTCCCTCTATTGTCCCCTTCATGGCTTCTGCACTGACAATCAAGCGTACAGTTTCTTGAATCTTTAGCGGGTTTGTACCCGCCTTCTTTAGTTCAATCCACTTATGTTTGAAACGTAATGCCTCTTGAATGGATGATTCTATTTGTAACCTACGCGTTTGTTGCTCATCTAGATCGACGATTTCAGAGGTTTTTTCAAGTAGGGATTGCAGATGTCTTTGAAACTCATCAATGTTTGGTGTCTCGTCCATAACTGTCCCATGGGCTGTTATCTCATCATTCCACCGGCCAATGACTTTGAAGAAACAATGATTGGCGGGGTCTGATGGAAGCCCGTCGCATACTCATCAAGCTTGGGGGTGGCCTGATTACCAACAAAAGAAAATTATGCGAGGTAGATGAAAAATCACTTCAGGGATGTGCTGAAGTTATCTCACAATTGTCTAATCAAGGTTTCCATCCTGTTATTGTTCATGGAGCAGGGGGTTTTGGTCATTTGTTAGCCAAAGAATACCGTTTAGCAGAAGGGGAAAATGAGGATGTCGAAGGTCAGAAAGACGCCGTATTACAAATTCGAGAAGACATGCTCCAACTAAACCGGCTAGTCTGTACATCCTTAATCGATCAGGGTTTGAAAGTATCATCACATCCGGCCCATGTTTGGGCTTCAGGAGTTGGACCTGATTTCGATGGAACATTTGTTGCCAGTGATGAATTAATCCAAATCACCTTTGGAGATTTAGTGAATTGCCCCGCTCCAAAAGAGTTTGGCATACTTTCAGGCGACCATTTGATGGAGCGTCTTTCATTATTTGAAGGAATTGAATTAGTGGTATTTTTAGTCAGTGGAGTCGATGGAATACTTGCCCGTCCACCGATGGATGATGAAACGCCAGAATTATTGAGTCGATGGAATAGTAGCATGGCATTTGATGGACGACACCAATCTGCAATCGACGTAACAGGAGGTATAGGGTTGAAGGCGGCTTGTGGAGCAAGAATTGCTGACTCAGGAATACCAGTATGGATAATCAATGGAGATAATCCCCAGCGGTTGTTAGAGTTAGCCCAAACAGGGAAAACAATTGGCACCCAAATAATCGCTACTCAATCTGTATAGTTGGCTTCGGTTGGAACCTCTGCCTTCAGACCCTTTCGGCCACGGATGCTCTCCACGGTCTTTTCAAACAAGTGAATTGGTAGAATATCGAAACCACAATTTTCTGAATTCCAGACTGCACGGCCTTGACTAGCGGCTCTGATATCATTGGAGAAACCGAACGTCTCTGCCACTGGTACTGTACCAATAACAGTGGTGACTTCTCCGTCTGCAGGCATGTCCTCAATTACACCACGGCGGTTTGAAATCTCTCTTGAGACGCCGCCAAGCCAATTATTTGGTACGCTGACATTCATCTTCTGCATCGGCTCCATAATTACGGGGCGAGCACGGATACAAGCACCCTTGATTGCGTTTCTGACAGCAGGAATGGTTTGTGCAGGTCCACGGTGGATTGCGTCTTCGTGTAGTTTTGCATCAACTAAGCGCACAAATAGACCCATCATTGGCTCTTCTGCGATAGGTCCGCGCTTGCAGACTTCGTTGAAGGCTTCGATGATGAGTTCACGAGTCTCGTGAAGGGCTTGAATACCCTTAGTGTCGTTAACTAGGACGTTAGTTCCGCTAATAGCGTAAATTTTACGCATGGTGTCTCTATCCATTCCATCGAACTCACCAAACTTGTTTCCGACTTCTTTGGAGTCCTTGTTTCTAACAGGTCCATCGCCGAAGTGTCCTTCACGAAGGGCTTCGATAACCGGAAGTGGTAGTTTTTCTACTTCGACATAGAACCTGTTGTGGCGGTTAGGTGATTTACCTTCGAAAGCACTGCCGCGGTTAGATGACTCAACGGATTCACGGTAAACTACGATCGGTGGACTAACCTTGACCTTGATTCCTTGTTCTTCTTCGATACGGTAGGTAGTGATTTCCAAGTGGAGTTCCCCCATACCTGCTAATAGTGCTTCACCAGTTTCCTGATTTGTGGTTACCACTAGACTTGCATCGGCCTTTGCAAGAGAGCGAAGGGCATCAATGAATTTTGGCAAGTCCTTCATGGAAAGAGGTTCTACCGCTACTGTGACTACAGGCTCTGAATAGTGTCTGATGGCTTCGAAAGGTGTGAAATCCTTATCTCTCGAGATTGTTACACCGGCCGCTGCTGAGCGAATTCCAGTTACTGCTGCAATATTTCCTGCAACTACACTCGGTACGGGGATTCTATCTCCTCCAACCATCATGCTAACTTGTTGAACGCGTTCAGGCTTGTGTCCTCCAAGTGCCCAGACGGACTCTCCGTGGTTGACTGAGCCAGAGTAGATTCTCCCAACAGCAACTTCTCCTGCGTGAGGGTCCATCCAAATTTTAGTAATCATCATAGCTAATTCACCATTTGGATCACATTCCATCATTGACTTTCCGATTTCAGATTCCAAGTCTCCGTTCCAGATATTAGGGATACGGTATTTTTGTGCTTCAACTGGACCAGGTAGTTTTGTCACAGCCATGTCGAGTAGAACTTCGTGCACTGGTGCCTTCTTGGCTAATTCTTTTTGTTGTTCGTTGTTGCAGTAATCAAAGATGTCTTTGAATGAGATTCCAGTTTTTGCCATGAATGGTACAGTGATTCCCCAGTTGTGGTAAGCACTACCGAAGGCCACAGTACCATCTGCTACACTAACTTGCCATTCTTTGCGCTTTTCTTCAGGAGCGAATTGGCGGATTAATTTATTGACTTTTGTGATAGTTCCCATGAAACGGGTTTGCATATCTTCAGGTGTGACCTGCAATTCGTTAATCAGACGGTCGACCTTATTGATGAATAGAACCGGCTTCACCTTTTCTTTGAGCGCTTGTCGAACAACTGTTTCTGTTTGAGGCATTGGGCCTTCAACAGCGCAGGCTAGGATGAAACAACCATCAACAGCACGCATTGCTCTAGTGACGTCTCCACCGAAGTCGACGTGCCCTGGTGTGTCAATTAGATTGATTAGGTAATCTGTTCCACTAACTGAGTGGACCATAGAAGCGCTTGCAGCGTTGATGGTAATTCCTCGGGCAGACTCTTGGTCATCAAAATCGAGAACGCGGCTTTTACCTGCTAACTCCTCAGACATCATTCCAGCACCTGCAATCAGGTTGTCAGAAAGAGTAGTCTTACCGTGGTCGATATGGGCTGCAATGCATAAGTTCCTAATTTGTGGAAGGATGTGCATTACTTCGGTTGCGCGCTTGATGTTGTCTTCTTTGCGACCCATGATATCACCTTGAGATAAAACGGGCGACTTGCAATCCGTTCATGAAGGCTTCTACACAAACCAATACCCTAAAGGGTATTGAAATCAGTTCTAAACCAGTTGGTTTGAGAGTTTACCGAGCCGACGATGCAATTCTCTCGACTTCTTCCTTCTTCGAAATTGCAAAGGAAGTGACATCACCATCAGCGGCTTTACTGATTTCGTTGATGATACACTGAGTCAAGGTTCGCTTTGATTTGTAAGTTCCAGATTGTGCACCCTTAGCCAAGTGGCGAAGTGCGACATCAAGACGGCGCATTGGAGCGGAATCTACGGCCTTAGGCTGCGATACTGCTCCGAATTTAATACGGGTGATTTCTTCCATTGGTGCACCATTACAGATCGCATCAACGAATGTTTGCAAAGGGTTGCCTCCTGTGCGCTCAGCAATTTTATCAAGAGCTGTTTCGAATGCTTTAATCGCCCCTAATTTCTTACCAGTGTATTTGCCGCTGCGCATCAAATTGTTGATAAAACGCTCGACTACAGATAACTTGGTTTTTCCAAACCATGCATTAGCATGGCGGCCACCAGTATGTGGAGTACCAACGGTTTTCAGATTGATATATGGGGCAAGACCAGGGTCAGTGCAGACTACTTCTGATGCATCCCACTTACCAAAGACTAGAGTTCCAATTCCGGCAATGGGGCGGTCATCTACGACTTCTTCCACAACTTCTTCTACAGTTTCGACGACTTCTTCTTCTTCAGACATCATCAACACCTCAGCGAATTGGTTTCTCTTTACGACCACGGACCATCTCATTGAGACTGACGCCGTTTACTTGAATGACCTTGTAGCGGACACCGGGAATATCTCCGTAGGACCGGCCCATACGTCCGCCAATTCCCTCGACCATTACTTCATCGTGTTCATCGATGAAGTTGATTGCACCATCGCCGGGAGCGAAAGCTGTCAATTTATTTCCACTCTTAATCAGTGAAATCTTTACTGCCTTGCGGATGCCAGAATTGGGCTGTTTAGCCTCAATTCCTACCTTTTCGATAACAATTCCACGAGCCTGAACCGAGCCACGTAGTGGGTCGTGTTTCTCTCTGGACTTCAGCATACGCTTCTTGTAACGACGGTCAGACCAGCGGAATCTCTGGCGGTCCTTTGCCATTTTACGTCCTGCGAATAGTCCTCGACCCATGCATATGCCTCCTTTTGAGCAGGTCGCCGACTTGCCTCCCCTATATGACCATGACGGATGACCACGCCGCAGCAGTTCATTCATACTGCCAATGCTGAGGGGACATAAACGCAACCTTCAATGCTTGTCATCATACGGCGAGAGGCATGGGATTCAGGGACCTGCTGGCAGATGCTGAAGTGGTAGCAGAAACAACTTCTTGTATCCACGAGATCTTTGATTATTCAAAGAATCTGAATAATTGCCCGTTGTTATTTGAATCAATCAAAGAAGCACATGGGCATAGAGCCGCATTGAATTTACTCGACCGAGGGTTATTGTGCAAAGCATTAGGGATTGCTGATTCAGAATTAATTGACATCCTTGCAGAGGCGATGGCAAACCCAATTCCCACCAGAGAAGTAGAGGGTGCCAAAGTTTTGCAATGCAACATGGATGTTGATTTGACCTGCTTACCAATCCCCCATCACCATAGAGAAGATAAGGGGAGATACATGTCTGCGAGTATCATTATTGCAGAATATAAGGGAACTCGAAACGTTTCCTTCCATCGCCAATTAGTCCTTTCAAGAAATGAAATGGCTGCTCGGTTAGTGCCTCGACATTTGCGAACGATGGTCGATGAGGCAAGAATAGCAGGTGATGAAGTCAATATCGCTATCATCAATGGACCTGACCCTCTTGTTCTTTTGGCGGCCGCTATGTCATTCGATGAAAATTTAGATGAATTAACCGTTGCATCCGCATTACATCAGAAACTCCGTGGCTCCCCTTTACCAGTTGTACGCCTTGAAAATGGGATATTTGTGCCCGCAGATGCTGAGTACGTCATGCAAGCAAGAATTACCACCAGAGATGCGGAAGAAGGTCCATATGTTGACATAACAGGAACAGTAGATGATATTCGAATGGAGCCAATGATAGAAGTTGATTCAATCTCTCATGCGAAGAACCCGATAATGCATGTTCTAATCCCTGGATTTGGCGAACACCGTGCCCTCATGGGTTTACCAAGAGCACCAACAATCAAAGCAGCCGTCTCAAAAGTAGTTGATTGCCATGATGTCTTCCTTACCGAAGGGGGCTGCGGCTGGTTATCTTCCGTAGTTGCAATTAATCCTCAAGAAAAAGGAGATGGAATTAAGGCGATTCATGCGGCATTAGCGGGACACCGTTCTATGAAACAAGTTACAATCGTCAATCCTGACATAGATATAACGAATCCAGTTGCAGTAGAATGGGCAATGATGACTCGCTGGCAACCTGATACAGATACGGTAATCCTTAGCGACCAGAAAGGTTCATCACTTGACCCATCAAGAAACGAAGATGGAACTACAGCGAAAGTTGGATTTGATGCAACCCTAGGTCCGGGGATTTCAGGAAAGGAATATCATAGTGTATTATAATCAAAAAAGGAGCGATTCAAATGTCCGGAAGTGCAGCTGATGACCTCCAACATCCAAGAAGGAACCTTGGCAATAGATTTCGTTCACAAGCCGAGAAGTTCGTAAAGTTAGTCAGAAAAGACCCAACAAGAAAGGAGCAGAACTTAGCTTGGGCTGAACAAAACGCCCAACAAGCATTATTGCATGATTTCACTGATGAACGAAATTGGCTAACACTAATTCACATAAAGAAATTGAGAGAAGATGCAGACGGCATCCACAGATGCTTGGAGGATTTATTCACCGTTTTAGGGAGAGACCCTGAAAGGCTTGATAATTTGGCAGAATTGAATTTCTTAGAATTGGGTCATGATTTGATGAGTGCAACCTTGCTTGAAGACCCATTGAACCCAGATAAATGGTGGGAGAAAACCCAAGAAAAGCAAAACTTACAAGGCTTTGCTGAACGCTGTAAGCGCTTAGATTTCAGAGATCAAAGAGCCAATATCACCCATGGTCGAAGAATGCAAAAATTGAGAGAGGATGGACAAATTGAATTATTCATTGATTTGGTTCAACATCTTTTAGCACACCGGCCTGCAAATTTTGAATTATGGCTGCAACTTGGAAGGCTACACGAAGGCAGAAAGGAAGCGGATGAGGCATGGCTTTGTTATGACCATGTCCAGGCCTTGAGGCCACGCAGTGAAGAGCGTGATAAATATCTCAAACGGTTGACTGAAAGAATGGATGCCACAACAGATTGGAAGGGGCCAAATGATGATGCAAAAACATCGTTCCTAAAGCGCATGGAAAAACTAGCTAGAAAAATCTCAACACCTCCTCCAGATGAAAAATCCGAGGAGCATATTGAAGAAATGGAGTCAGATGAGTCGAAACTTCAAGCATTATTATCAGCAGGCGATGCAGAAGAGGCGTTCTTCATGGCAAGAGGATTGCTAGCAGTAGGCGAGGCATGGGCTTCCGAATATATGGATAAAGCCCGAGAAATGCTCAGTTAAGGCCGGTTAATTCCTTGAATCTTTGTTGCCAACTATTGCTACCAGTTGCCGTAAAAAATCCAGAAGCAAGCAAGGGATCCTCAATTCTATCAACTTCGATCCAATCTAATTCCACAACCCTATCTAATGCGGTGGCTGCAAGAAGTAGTCCTCGAAGATCCGGACGGTCTGGCCCTTCTAATGCCGGCCTTAATTCCAAACATCGATTGAAAATCTCATCAACATCTTGTATTGTATTGCTCATACTCATGATTTCACCCCCCATTTCGTGGGCACTTAATCCTAAAAATAGAGTCATCGCTTGCCATTGTAATTCGATGATTTCGCAAGTATCAGCATGACTGATCGCATTCCATGCATTCCTTGTGGCATCCTTAAATTGCTCCATCGAAGCGAGTATTCTGCTGGCTCCAAGTCTTGAGAGGACTAATGTTTCAGCTGCGTGATCATCCTCAACTGATATCTCCCCATAGGTATGTAAGGCCATCATTGGCTCATTGGTTGAGAGGTGAAAAGATGCTTTGTTCAATAGTGCTAAATCGTGATTTCTACCTGCTTTTGCTACTGACTTTAACCTAGTTTCAGCCCATGTCAAGTCCTCATCAGCCCCTTCTATATCCCCTGAAATAAATCTTTCAAGGCCCCGTTCCATGCGCGCTCGACCTTCTAATTCCAAGTCGCGTGTATCTTTAGATGAACAAATCGAAAGAGACAAATCTATCATTGGCAATACGTCAGATTGAGAGACTCTTGCCTCGGTTATTGCCAATATCGATGCTTGGGCAGGTGTTAATTTTGAACTCAATATCTTTAGAGATATTTCATCTCCTTCTCCTAATGCCGTCTCGGCTAAACAAAGAGTGGAGAATTTGGAATTATCATTATGTTTGTTTTCTCGAAATGATTGCAGATAATCTACAGGAGTTCTCATTTCTTTTCAACTCCCGCTAAGGCATGAATAAATGCAGATTCAACTGCCATTAAGTCAAGAGAGCAACTCCATCCTGCAGCCCCATCATGGCCACCACCTTCGCCGCCATGGGTTCTGGCTAAGGTGCTGAGGATATTACCAACATGTACTCCAGCCAAAACTGCGCCTCGACTGGCCCTCGCCGTTAGGCGACTGATTCCTTCACGCCTTCGCATACAGATTGCAACATCGGCTCCTGCCGACATCAAGGCTCTACAAACAACACTTTCTTGGGTCCCAGCACTACTTTTCAATAACCACCAGGGGCCAGCGTCGATTCCATCACTTCGGCTTAATGCTTTGGAGATAGCACCATTGTCTGAGCGCGTTAAAATATCCTCTTCAAACTCTTCAATAAAATCAGCATAGTCAATTATTCCATCATCCAAAATCTGTGAAGCGCTTTCGAATGAACTGGCATCAGCGTGGCGAAATCGCCCCGTGTCGGCCACCAGTCCAGCAAGTAATAATCTCCTTACTTTACTTGTTAGAACATTTTTCTTATGTTTTAATAAATATTGATGAATGATTTGAGTGGTGGCAGAAACTGGCCACAATAATTGTATATCGCCTTCTTCTAAACTCCAATCTGAAGTTGAATGATGATCGATAATACAGCGCGGCACATCCCTAGGTAATTCCAAACCTGTCTGATCTTCAGCAGCGCTATCGACTACTACAATGCCAGCCAGTTTTTTAGGCCAGCGAGGAGATTGGGCATCTAAATGTAGAAATGGAGCATCCAGTTTTTCCAATAACCGTCTTGCTAATTTGCAAATATGCACCCCGCAAGCCATCGCTTCTGGCCTTGATGCTGCCAAGGAGATTGCTGAACCAATAGTGTCCATATCACCATTCTTATGCGCAACAATTGCTATCGCACCCTTTGATGCTGCATTAGTTAACCAGTCATCAAGTTTTGACAACTGCATATCTTGAGAGTCTATCACTTCGATACCTCAAGTTTCTTGACTAAAGTCTCATATAAATCTCTTAATTCACTTTCTCTTTCTACTAAGTGTTGAACGTGGCTTTGGAATTTTTCTAAGCCTTCTTTCAGTTCTTCAACTAATGCTTCTTTATCATCAACCTGAACGAGTATCCCGCCACTTTGTTTGAACAGGGAGTTTCCTTCATGATGGGTTCCTAAAAGGGTGAGTGTGTTTTCCATTTCGCGGATTTGGTTTGAAATCGAACCTGCTTGTTGGGCAATCAATTGTAATTCCTGAACGGTTTCTTGAAGTTGAGTATTGGCATCCATATTAGTTCACCTGTTGATTCGCAAGGGTTGCTATTCAAGAATTATGCCCCTTCAGCAAATTGATTACGGATTCAGATGCTTCGATGCCGCGCATCCTTGTATTCCACATTGCTCTCAAATCGGCTGGGTTTTTTTCTGTAATACTGAAAATTAATTTTTCCTCTTCAAGATTTGAATTGATTTCCGTTGAAAGGGATGCCTGAAGTGCAATTGAATCAGTAGATTCTAGAGAAACTTGAACTGACCAAGAGGGCATAGAAGCACCTCCATTATTAGGCAACAGCCTCACTCTTCTTCAGAGATTTCGCCTTCAGCGATTGCTCGCTCGTAATCAATTGCTTTTTGCTGTGCGATTAATGCCATATCGGATGCGGACGCACCATCTACTGAGCGGCGGATGATTCTGTTATTTGCATCTGAAGCACGAGTAAATGGTTCCCATGCGCCTCCTGCAAAGGAATGGCTACACTTTCCACAATTCCAAATTCCCACTGCACCACGGGTGACTCTAGGGTATTGGCAGACTGGGCAGGTGTATTTCTTGGATTTCTTGCGAAGGACCTTGGCTGCATTTCGGCGAACACTAACACCATAGCGTGGACCAAATCTTGCAGCAACACCGACTTTTTGGGTTCTCTTTGCCATTTTCAAGCCTCCTTCGAGTAGATGAGTTCTCTCAATTCAGCGCACCTGACGCCTGCTTGAGTAAGTATCTCAGCAAATTCTTCCGGCATGAGAACTCCCTTTAACCCCTTCTGAAGGGAATGGAGATGGCCTTCATCACCTAGGGTGATGTGTACTCTTTCGTCTCCCCCGAGTTCTTCTGCCTCATTTGCATCGTAGACATAGCGTCCACCGACTCTTGTAAATGAACACATAACAGGGGTAGACTTTAGTTCAAGTTTGAAATCTTCTCCAACATCAAATCTCTTTGCTGGTACAGTCGCGGTTCTCAATGCAGCTATTGCTGCAGTTGCACACGCATCGAAGATATTTCCACCGTCGGATAGAACGTGAAGATCTATCATGACCCTCCATACACTCTCACCGGGAACGATACATAGAGATTCCATGTCCATACATCCACTCTCACGGATTCCACGGTCAACTACTCTGCCCAACTCGATTGAGGCTGGACTTGGTGGCCCAGGCTCGTACTTTCTGTGGGCAACTGGGCGTAATTCTGCTCCAGTCATCAATGAACCACTAGTAGGACGGTCTGAGTAAGGGGTCGCTGTATCAAATTTGACACCTACATAGACGATTGTGTCGCCCATAACGACTTTTGCACTTCCCTCAGCATTGTAAAGAATGTCAACTTCTAATTCAACATCGCGGCTTTGCCAACGGCTTCGACCGTCGATGCGCTCATCATTGGCTGCTAATTCTGCCAGTTGTTGGCGGAGTAATTGAGGGACTAATTGTACCATCAAGCATCACCTCTACTTGCACTATCCAACAATGCTTGTTTCATCAACTCATGAATCTCGCTGGCAGCTTTGTAGTTGTATTCGCATGCCAAGTTATATTCCTCGATTGAGAGGTCTCCGTCCATTTGTAAGAATGCCATTTCACCTGTACTTGGGAGGATTCCCATGGGTAGGTCTGCCTGACCATAGTTGTCTTCTGCTTTATCTAAATCCAAAACTACTACGCCCTCGATTTTTCCGCTGGCCACACCAACAATCATATCGCGCATGGGGATTCCAGCGTCTGCTAGAGCAACTGATGCTGCGGTGATTCCAACACAACGGGTACCGGCCTCTGCAGCAAGGATTTCGATTTCTACTCTTATTTTTGAGCGAGGGAATCTTTCGACCAATACAACACTCTCCAATGCCTCAGCAGTTACTTTGCTAATTTCACGACTCCTGCGATTGAATCCAGGTCGGATTCTGTCTGAAGTAGAGAAGGGAGCCATATTGTATCGGACATCGATGACCGCACGATCTTGGCGTTGAATCTTTCTTGGGTGTGCTTCCATTGGACCATAAACTGCTGCAACTGCAACGTTAAGTCCATGCTTGACCCATGCCGAGCCATCAGCTACTGGAAGTACTCCAGCCTTGATTTCAACAGGCCTCATTTCATCGACAGCCCTGCCATCAAGTCTTGTTCCATCATCATTTAATAATTTGATATCGCCATATCCGCCCATTATTCATCATCTCCTAGTATACCGTTCAAACGAGAGTGTAGGCCGGGCGCATGGCCGGTTTCTTCAATCATCTGGAGTGCTTTGCGAGCAACAGCAATTCCTTTGCTATCGCCGTCTATCAGAATGCGGCCATTCTGAGTAGTGATAATTCTACAATCGCTTGCGACTTTGAGGCGTTGTAGAGTGCGTCCGTTAGAGCCGATAACAAGTCCCATCAAATGTGGGGGCATCTCGAAAATCACTCCTTCCTTTATTTTACGTAAGCCGACACCTTTCATTGTTGCAACAACTGAATGTGTTTCATCAACTTCCATAACTCTTGCAAGGACTGCATCGCCGTAGCCCATATGCTCACGGGCCGCTCCGAATTCAACCTTCCAAGGTGCTAGGCTCATAGGTAGGAGGGCATTGAAAGGACCCCCTACATCCAAGAACCATAAATTATTCATGACTGCCTCGACATAGCCGATAACAAGGTCTCCTGACCTTGGCAGGTATTTCGTGAAGGTAGGAACAACATGGGCGACATCGCCACCAATTTTCAGTTCTCCTAACTTCGTTGCTATGAGGCTATCACCTCGCTTACAGACACCACTTCCTGGTTGCGTACCCGGGGGGGCATCTATCTGGTCCCCAGGAACGACAAGGCGCAGCTCGGCGCCTCCATCATTAGAGTTCATTCTCTTTCCTCCGAGGCGGGCGACCGGTGGTCCTTATTTGAAGGCGTCCATCAGGCAGCGTACTATTCCATCAACTGTTAGCCATTTTACATTAGAGGTCTTTGACTTCTAAATCGGGTGCTCTACGGGCTACTTGGGATATCATTTCTGCCTTCATTGCACAAGGGATTTCAATGATACAAACCCACTCTCCATTTCCCATCCATTGCTCCTTTTTCTGGTATTCTCGCAATAACTGGGATACTGAACCGTAGGCAGAGCCAGGTATTTTGAAGGCCATTCTAATAGTCTCGAATGAGAGGGCAAGTAATGGGCGTAATTTTTCAATGACTTCCTTTACTTGAGCATCAACCTTTTTGAATGGGTCAACAGAATATCTGCATTCATCCATCGCGATTTCGATTCGAGAAGCAGGATGGGGTAATTTACTACGCGGGTCGACAGCAGTACTGGCGATATTGTGAATAATTGCTTGGCGTTTCAACTCCACCATCTTTTTCCTTTGGTCGGTAGTAAGTTGGATGTTTCCTTTATTCAATATGGTAATTGCAATTTGCTTGATATCTTGAGTTTCAAAAGTGCTTTCGATAGCTTCAGAGGTGGGCCTTTCCCCTCCTTTTGCATCGTGAAAAACATCATCTATTGCGAGTAAATCATCAATTTCCACTGAGTCAGGGTCCCTTTTGAATTGGTCTACCAAATCAGGATCAACGAGAAGTTCATAGCGCTTTCCACCTTTTTCCAAGCGTGCAAGAATCGCCGCATCAAGACTGACCATCTTAGTCCTCCGGGTTCAAAGAGAAGGAGGGGGGTGATTGTTGTTTGGTATTCATTCCTCTAGGGGCTTGAGTTTTGCTAAGTAAGATTTGATTTCATCTCGACCAAGTGTTTCAAATCCGGTACTGTCAATAATAGAAATTTCAACTGCCTCAGTATTAAGTTCGGCATCGAGGCTGACGCGGAGGGCTTCTAAGCCCATCTTAATAGCTGCATTCTTGGTCATATTTTCCTTCCACTTGTTCTCAAAGTGCTCAATGGCTGCATTACGGCCAGAGCCTATCGCACCAGCATGGTAGGATTGGTAAGCGCCGCTTGGATCGGTTTCAAACAAGTGCACACCATTATGGTCAACTCCGCCGATTAACAGGGCTGTGCCAAATGGCCGGCTGCCTCCGTATTGCGTAAATGATTGTTTGAAGTCGCAGATTTTCTTGGCTAGTATATCAACTGGAATTTTATCGTTGTAGGTGATTTGATTAACTTGGCATTCAACACGAGCACGGTCAACTAGTTGGCGACCATCAGCAACTAAGCCGCTTGTTGCGAAACCAATGTGGTCGTCGATTTTGAATAGTTTTTCGATGCTTTCTGGGATAATTAGGCGGCTTGCAATTCGCTTATCACAAACTAAGATGATCCCATCTTTGAACTTCAAACCTGCTGTAGTTGTCCCACGCTTTACCGATTCACGAGCATATTCAACTTGGAATAGACGTCCGTCAGGGCTGAAAGTTGTGATTCCATGGTCATATCCTCTTCCACTCGGTTGCATCCTGATACCCATTCCCTCCTCGTCAAGCGGGGTCTTATCAACCTTCGCGGATAGGGTAGTAGTCAATTCTTGTTTGATAGATTGCTTTTTGGCTTGAATTGCTTGGGCCAAGCATGCGAGTCGTCATTCTCTCCTCCGGTGGAAAAGACTCGTCATTAGCAACTTGGTGGGCAATGTGTCAGGGTTGGGATATTATTGCCATAATCAACGTACAGGTTAAATCTAGTGATTCTTGGATGTTCCAAATTCCAGCAACTGAAA
The DNA here is from genome assembly GCA_014240385.1 of Methanobacteriota archaeon. GTDB lineage: Archaea > Thermoplasmatota > Poseidoniia > Poseidoniales > Poseidoniaceae > UBA226. The sequence continues at coordinate 37,630 of JAAZXA010000024.1, forward strand.
TTAGCACACTACAAGCAATGGCCTCAGGGATTCCTCATCATATCATCGAAGTTAGCGGAGAAGCAGAAGTTGAAGTTGAAGAATTGCTAAACGGATTGATTACAGTATGTGAAAATGTAGATGGATTGGTTAGCGGCGCATTGCGTTCAGAATATCAAAGGCGCCGAATAGATTTAGTTTGCGAAGAATTAGGAATTCATTCATTCTCTCCACTTTGGCACCAAAATCCTGCAAAACACATGGAGGAATTGATTTCTTGCGGAATGCAGATGACAATGGTTAGCGTTTCTTGTGAGGGATTGGATGAAAAGTGGTTAGGGAGAACTATTGATGATGTTGCATTCAAAGAGTTGCAGCAACTCTCTATGAAATATCGCTTCAATGTCGATGGAGAGGGTGGTGAATTCGAGACAATTGTTCTTGCAGGACCCCATATGGAGGGAAAAATTGAGTATGATTCAACAAAGCATTGGAATGGTAACAGGGGCCATCTCAGTATTGATTCCATGACTTTGATTTGATTTGCCTCTTACAAAATGATGATGAGGTCAAGCCGCTGGCGTTTATTTCATGAGCATCTTGGCTTGCCCACTCGATTACCGCTACGGCTGTGATGATTTCAAAATAATCTGGTCCGAAGAAGGGCGCCATTCCCGACAATTGGAAGTTGAAAGAGCCTTGATTTGGGCGCATTGGCAACTCGGCAGAGTCAGTGAGGCGGACTACCGCGTTATCGAATCCATTGCTGTACCAGAAAAAACAACAAAAGAAAGAGTCAGTGAAATTGAGGCGGAAACCCGCCACGATATTATGGCACTAACAAAGGCTATGGCAGAATCAGCTGGTGAGGCTGGTTGGTGTATTCATTTAGGCGCCACTTCAAACGACATTGTCGACACTGCAGTAGCCTTGCAACTTCGTGATTCAATCACTATCCTGCGTCAGCAACTCTGTGGCTTGATGACAGTAACAGCCAACTTAGCCCAAAGAGAACGAGATACAGTCATGTTAGGACGTACTCATGGACAAGCGGCTGTACCAATCACTTTTGGCCTGAAAGTTGCAGTTTGGTTAGATGAGATGCGACGCCACTTAATCCGCCTTGATGAAGCGATACCCCGAATCTGTGTGGGTAAATTCCTTGGCGCTGTTGGAACAGGCGCAGCCCAAGGAAAGAATGCACGAAAACTCCAGCAGATGATTCTTGAACACCTTGGATTGGGAGTCCCATTAGCAACAACTCAAGTCGTAGGGAGAGACCGATATATCGAATACATGGGTTGGTTATGCAATGTGTCTGCAACTTGTGAAAAGGTTCTCCAAGAAGTACGCAACCTTCAGCGCAGTGAAATCGCAGAAGCCGGAGAAGGATTCGATGTCAAGAAACAGGTCGGCTCCTCAACCATGGCACATAAGAAAAATCCGATAAAATCGGAGAATGCCTGCGGATTAGCAAGAGTAGTTCGTTCATTCATGATGCCAACCTGGGAGAATGCACTATTATGGCACGAGAGGGATTTAGCAAACTCTTCAGCAGAAAGGTTTACCCTTTCTCATGCTAGTATCTTACTCGAAGATGTACTGGTAAAAACCGCTGATGTGCTGACCAATCTTTGGGTAGATGGCGACAGAATGCAAAAGAATATATCAGACCAAAAAGGACTCCTTATGGCAGAAAAAGTCATGTTAGAACTAGTGGACAAGGGAGTTTCAAGAGATGAAGCGCATGAGATTCTTAGAAATGCCTCAATGAAGGCAATTTCAGAAGGAAGAGAATTACAAGATATATGTGCCAACGACGATGTAGTTAACAGCCGCTTTAGTCAAGAGGAATTGGATTTTATGTTCGACCCCAAAAACCACATTGGAGTTTCTGGAGAACTCGTGGACGAAGCCGTTGCATTGGCCCGTTCTATGGTGCTTGACTCATAGCCAACCTCACCATGATTATGGCAATCAATGATGAGAGTGTAAAGGCTAGACCTATGAACCAATCCAAGAAGAAAAACATCAGCCCGATTCCAGATAGAGAAAAATAACTAATTAATTGGCAAACAACCTTCAAGCGTTGTAAGATTAGCATGGAATTATCTTCTATTTTATCTGCATATTCCATCATAAAGGCTTGAATCATAAACCAAACCGCCTGAAATGGCATGCCAACTACGATGATTACTAGGGCTATCAGGCGCACTGTGCTAGGATTATTCTGTTGTTCAATCCCCTGAAACAATGCAAAAGCCATGTTGGCCCCCAACATCGCGGCCATTATTGTCCAACGCTTTTCTTCAGGTGCGTCCTCTATCTGATGCATGCTTATGGAAGGAGCCTTATCTAGAGTCACATTAACGACGCATATAAACAAGTGTTTGAGTATTACCCATCAACAAAGGCCTCAGATGGCTATTGTTATTGTTAATATAATAACGAGAAGAGTTTGAGAGCAATGCCTGTTACAGTTGCCATGATGACTAATAGGACGATCATTGCATGAGGCCCATATTGATTTACATCATCTAATGCTACCTTCAATAGGCCACCTGAGGACAATCCTGCGATTAACCCATCTTCAACTTCTTCGAACTCCGGAAGTGGCCTACGTGGTATCCTTTCACCATCTCTTACCACTCCGTCCATGATTTCCCGAAAATAAGCCAGTGTTTGAAGTTGTGGTTTATTCCACTTGCTGTCGACGCAAATAACAAAGGCACAGACGGTGTGTGAGGGGTATGAGCAGCGAGCCCGTAGTTGGAGACATGTCGATTACCGATGAACACGCAGTAGTTGGAGGGAAGGCAACTTTCTCCGATGTATGCCAACCATTCCTAAAGTCAAGAGATGCAGCAATACTAATTGAAAACCCGAAAACTGGTCAAATAGAGGGCGTTATTACTCTTAAGGACATGTTAACCATGATAGCCGCTGGAAAGAACCCTTCCAAGGAAAAAATCTCAAAATATATGAGGACAAAAGTTGTTGAAATGGGAATTTCAACTCCCCTCTCCAAAGCCCTACGGATGATGGCTGAGGCCCAACCTGATGCAGTAGTAATTAGAGACCAAAACGGTAGCTTTGCCGGATTCTTCAGCCCAGATGACTATAGAGAAGCATCAAAGAGGCTTGAGAGCCACCAAATGATCGCTGCACGTATGCAGAAATCAAAGAGTGCACTTGGTGAAGCAAGGAGTGCTGAAGCCCATGATGATGACCCAGCAGCAGAGCAGCAAAACCTCCTCGATACCCTTCTCGGTGACTTTGAAGAAGAAGAGCCTGAACCTGAAGGGCTCTGAATTATGGCAATCATTTTCAACCATTGTCAACAGGAGATAGCATGGTAATTCCCATAGTATCCGGGTTGTGCCATTTATCCGCCCCCCCCAAAGCTGGTTCAACCTCATTTGCCTTACAACAGGCTTGTCTTGCTATTTCAGATGGAAAACGAGTCATTTGGGGCAGTGAAGTAATGCCAGATAATGTACGCTTCAGTCAGATTTTTTCCAATCTAGACATCAGTGCAGCTTCGCGCTTCCATGGCATGAGTACGGCGGGTGAATTCAAACGCTGTGTACTTGAGATTAGTAAGGCCGCAAAGATCCTTCCAAATGTAGGATTGGTAGTAATCGATGGTTGGACTCCACCTAAAGGCCAAGTTTCTCCAGATACAAAGAACACCATCCTAGAATTATCCTCAAACTTGAATGAAGGCTGTAATTTGCTTCTCACATCTCAATCTTATGCGGATGCATCAGGTGATTCGGAGTATCGCACTAGGGGTGAAAAAATACTTTCCGATGCAGGATTTTCTACTTGGAAGTTAGTCAGGCCAAGCGATGATGCACGTCGAATATTAACCATTGAAGAAGAGCAAATTCCATTGCTACTTGAAGAAGAAGGATTCAAGCAAATCTAATCTTCATCTTCATCTTCATCTAGACCTAATAGGTCTCCCATCTCATCTAGGGCATCATCATCAGGTTCATCGAATTGTTCAGGTTCCTTTGCACCACCTTCGAGGATATCGTCGCCAGCAACTTTTGGAGCATTTTCTGCCATCATCGCTTCTTTGTTTGCTTTTGCTTTCTTCAGCATAAACCATGCTGCCCCGCCAAGGGAAAGAAGTAGAATTCCATAGGTTATGTTAGTAGTCATATCGCCTGCCATGATTTAACCGACATCGCATCAGGGCAATACCCTTTCGCCTTCATAATCACTCGCTAACTCGGTTATCACGTACAGAATATTGCTCATATTCCTTGCTACCATCACGGCCATTGTCGATATATTCGTATGATGCAACATAAGCATGCGTCTCTTGAGTGGAAGTATCATCCCAGGTCTCATATGCAACAACCGTTGAATTCTCATGCCATGAATTTCCATCCACGCTAGTGTTTGATTTTACATTAGTTGCTTGGTAAAACCATTCATGACTCATACCCAGTGGGCTTGATTGCTTAATATAGAACGTATGACTGGCCACTGAATATTCAATATTTCCATCTGCATCATCATCACTTTGAGCACTGCTAATTTCAACCAAAACAATGCGCTCCCAATGACCATCAGAATCACTATCTTGGCCATAGAAACCTTGAGCAACATTCCAGTATGTATCTGCTGTCCCATCACTATTATTGTCCCAACTAATCGAAATTGTCTTTACAGCGTGGATTGAACTTGGCGAGCCGTCATCATTCCAATCTTGTACTTCCAAAAGCCAAACTGCAGTGGTATCTGTTTGGAATATACCGGTACTCGTTTCATTAGTCTTCATTGAAAAGAACCTTACTGCAACATAGCGTTCAGAGTGGCCATCTGAATCATAATCCCAACCATGATATCCAGCAGCAATGTTAGTTTGCGATTCTGCCATCCCATCGTCATTTGCGTCGATTCGTTCTGAGGAGGCAAGAATATACCATCCATGATCGATTCTGCCATCCTCATCAAAATCTTCAACTCTAGAAGCAAGGAAAGTTGAAGTTTCTTTTTCTGCATTGCCATCACCATCGCTATCTGTAATTGTATCGAAGCCTAATGCCATAGTTACTCGGTCTTCAGTGCCATCGAGATCTGTATCTCTAATTCCAACTCCCAACCACATAACTTCCTTAGAATCGATAATACCATCACTATTGTTATCCCATTCGCTACCTCCAAATTGAGCGGCCCTGAATCTATCCAAATTGCCATCTGCATCCTGATCTTGCAAATAGACAACTTGGATATGGAAAACATGAGTGTTAATGTTTAGATCACCATCAAGGTCGAGTTTCATATCGGCCATTCGCATCATCAAAGCTTCATCTGGAGTACCATCATCATTCCAATCTTTAGTAAATGCAATGTTAAGTTCGATACCTTCTCCTTCAAGTGCTCCATCATCATTTAGGTCAACATGAGTAATTTTCAAATCCCCTACGAATAGGTATTCTTCATTTCCATCCTGGTCTAAATCAGTAATGGCAAAAACTGTGATGCCAATTGTGGTATCGCTTCGAGTGTGGGAATTATTCGACCACGTTACCGATTGAGTACGTAGAGCCATGACGGTTTCAGGGGTGCCGTCATCATTGTTGTCGGTCCAATTTAGGCCTTCAACCTCGACAAAAGTAATTTCAGCCTCAGAATCTGTTGCCTTGTCAGGATTATACAAGCAATATGTAATTCGGTACAAGATTGCTCTCTCAGCGTTACCATCGTGGTTAGTATCTACCCAATAGGCACGCGCTTCTTGAGAGCATTCAGTATCATCTGTGCCATCTCCGTTGTGATCAAGATTGAAAGAATTATAAAATTCTGCAGAATTCACTGACTCAATGAGTACTTCGTAGTGCTCTGCCTCCATCGCATCTTCATCTTCGACCATTTGCCAAGGGTCCTCCCCCTCGAATAATTCATCGCGGATATCTGCATCTTTCTCCATGTCTTCAATCGGGCTTTCCATCTCAGTTTCGTTTTCCACGGTTCTTCCACTTTCGTTCAATAACACATCATCGTCATGTGAATCACGTCCGGATCCTGTAGTATCATTGCTATCTGCTACTGAACCGACATCATCAGTGTCTTTCTTTTGCCACGCATCTATATTCCCTTCATCGTGGTTGGCCTCGCCTTCACCGTCTACTGCAAAAGTGCCATCGACATCAAGCCCTTCTTCATCTTCAGCATCTTCAGCACCATCTACAGTTTCATCTCCATTTTCATCCAACTCTTCAGTGGGGTTATCATCACTAAATTGTAATTCATATAACTCAAAGGCTGCAGAATCATTGAAGCCAGCAATCACTTCGACATACAGTTTTTCTTCGACAGTGCTGAAAACATCGCTGGCACTAACGGTAATGGTATATTCACCAACCTCTGCATATTCATGATCAGGATATTCTTCATCGATAGTAGTTGAACCATCACCCCAATCTACCGATAAGGATACATCATCATTCTCTTCATCGGTAGTCATTAGCACCAATTGCACATCATCTTCTAATTCAACAAGAATCGTACCTTCTGCAACTGGGCTAGTACTTACATGGAGCACTGGAGACTTGTTTTCTGTAATTGATACGGCTACTTGACAAATTGTAGTGGAGGAATTAGAGTCAGTCACAGTTGCAGTGATTGTTTTCACTCCATGCCCGGACCATGAATGATTACCTTCTGTTTGGTCAGAACTAGTTCCGTCACCAAAATTCACCACTGAGGTTAGAGTATCTCCATCTGCATCTTGCATTTCCAAATTCCACTCTGCCGCTTCTCCTTCGTAAACTTGGGCTGTTGCGGTTATGGAACAAGTTGGTGGGGTGTTTACTGGTTCTGGAATTGGCTCAGCAATTGTGAATACCCCATTGAGGTCGATTGATTGCCCGTCTTTTGAACCAACACTCAGAGTAATGCTATGTTGGCCTATTGTTAGTCCACTCATAGACAATGTATCGCTCATGACAAGCATTTGTGCTCCATCAAGGTGCCATTTGTAAGTATAGGGAGATTCACCTCCATCTACTACTGCTTTTGCAATAAAACTGGCATTTTCATCATTTGTTGAGGTTTCAATATTGGCCTTTAGTTCATCGACCTCTCCCTCGACGCTGGTATCGGCGCCATCTAGGCAGCCTGAGAGGGATGCAATCAGCATCAACATTATGGCAGCAATTGACCGAGTATTGATTTTCAAAGTGCTCATTATTGATTGTGCATCTGCGCCAGTATTTGAGTTCTGTGATTTCAAGACTTTTGCATTCTACTCAGTGGGGCCGCTAAATGACGGCGCCGGTCGCCCGCTGGCTCTACCCAATCAATAGGTCCAACCGTATCCCCAATCCACTGAATCTCAGTCGTAGTTTTACATCCAGGACATTTTACTAATTGCCCTACACCTTTAGATTTCATTCTGACTCCACATTCACACAAGGGGCGCTTTTTATTCCGTAATACTGGTTTTACAAGCCTAAGTCTTTCTAGGTGGAAAACTCCCAAATACTGAAGTCCGATGAATTCAATTTCGTCACCTTCTACACATTTCTGAAGCAACTTATTGACATAGCCACCTTCAGCAAAGGCAACAACTTCTCCTTTGTTGGTCTGGACACTACAATGCCCCTTTTCTCTAATGATAGGATTTGTAAGAATTACAGCTTCAATTGAGGATTCAATATGGTCATCACATGCTTGATTAGTCCTCCATAACATTGTATCTTCAGGTTCTTCAATACCCTCTTGCGCAGAGAGCCACTGCCAAGCAGATTCCGCTTCTTCGGCTGACTCCGCTCTTATTCCCAATAAAACTGGGCATGGAGAACGAGGGGCGATTAACCCCTTGTTTAGACGAGGGTCTCTATTGAGAAAGGTTCCAGGAAACTTCTCATCCAGCATATGTAATTGTAAAGGAATTTTTCGCTTAGTTCCAATGTTCGAAGGTAATCTGTAAACTGTTTGCTCCCACGTATGGTCATGCTCCCCAGTCCAAGAAATCGCTGCTATCGCCCCTATCAGGCCGCTACCTTCCCCCCAAATCCTACTTTCATCTTCAATGATAATCTCTTTTTCTGGTAAATGCCTTCTAACTGCCGCCCAGTAATTTTGTTCTGAAGCTTGCTCTTTGCTTAGCACTAAAACTGGCTCAGCAGTATCTTCGCATCGTTGAAGGAGCCAATCCCATTGCTCATCAATCAACACAGAGGCCTCATCAAATGAGCATAATAATTCGGCCCCAACACTGGCATTACCTCTTGTACGCTTTTCAGCGAAGGGCCAAAGTCGAACCAATCTCGCATCTCGATAAGGAACCTTCATTCGCTTCAGTAATTTACAAAACATCTCGGTAGTACAACCACCTTCAAGGCTATCCGTATCATCAAGACCCAGCCAGACCATGGAATCACTCCACTTCATTGAGGTGCACTAGAGACGTCGTCGCCAGTATCAGAGGAATCGAGAACACGCTCAACAACCGATGCAAGACCGAGATGCTGCGGCGAATAGAATGAACGAATACCGTATTCCTTTCCTGCTTTCAAATCACAACGGCGGTCTCCAACCATTGCACTTCTTGCTTCTTCAAAGACTGCTGATGATTCAAAATTTGTAATCTCTCCTCTTGATTCAATCAATTGCCTACCAGCCATCAACATTCCCGGATTTGGTTTTCTAAACAGCGAGCCAGCCCAAGGTAAGTGAGGAGAATACAAGATGAGGTCTAGTCTTGCATCTTTATCCTCTTCTAGTAATCGAGATTGAAGTTCATCATGTATCTCCCTTAATTGTTGATGATCCCATAACCCTCTGCCGATTGGAGATTGATTAGTGGTAACACAAATTCGGAAGCCATGCCTCCTCAAATTTCCAACAGCCTTTCCCGCTCCATCCAGAACCTGTAGTTCCTCAATGGTATTGATGTAATTCTCACTTCCAACATTGAGTACTCCATCTCGGTCAATGAAGGCGATTGAGCCATCCCACTCACCAGCATAAGGTAAGTCATCTAACTCAAGACTTGAGAACAGGTCGCCATCATGTCGACCGGGTAGCATAAATTACACCTCAGCAATGACCTGTGATTCCACGCTTGGCCTTAATTGTCTCTTTGACAATATGATTAATAATCAACTGAATATCCTCAATTCTTTCCATTGAATGGGTGCGAGCAATGATGGCAATATCAACAAGAGTTGCCATCAAGCCACCCCCACCTCCATTGTAATCGCCACCCACGCCGATAGTTGTACAACCCATCTCTTTGGCATATTGAAGGCCATTTATAACATTCGCAGAATTTCCAGAGCCTGAATATCCCACTACAATATCTCCGGTTTTTAGAAATGTCTTCAATGCACCAACGAATACATTATCATAGTCGGTATCATTAGCCCAAGCGGTTAATCCTGATACATTATCAACATGACAAAGTGTTGGCAATGTCAATTCCTTTGACCAATCGCCAGCGCTATGGCTTGGAGTTCCAGCACTACCACCATTGCCGATGAAATGGACCGTCCCCCCATTGTCCATGACGCCCTCAACTGCGGAGGTAAAGGCATGGATTTGACCAAGGTCAAGAAGGTCAAGAGCAGCCTTCAAGTCAGCCAAATAATCTTGCGCGAAAATACTTGAAACTACCTCAACCATGGTGCAACCTGATTCGGGCTCTCTACAACCACTTATACAGGTTGCCGCCCGCAGTTATTATGATGATGGGAACTCCAATGCTTTCTACCATCCTCGCAGGCATGGGATTATTGTGCCTTGGAATTGGTTTCCACTCCAAATCTGAACGAAGCGGATTGATTGCTGCATCGGGCTGGGTCTTCATGGGTGGATACTTCACATCGACCGTCGGCTCCTATATCGAAATTGGAGATACTGTCCTCATTATAATGACGGCCTCAGCCCTGCCTTTTGGCATAGCATTAGCAAGGTGGGAACTAAAGATATTCACTTCTGGCAAACATGAACCAGCCTTGGTTTGGTTTAGAGGAATGGTCCTATGGGCAGGATTACCATACATGTTAGTTGATCGAGTTCCATGGCTTAATGTAGCGGCAATTTGGTTTGTAGCATGGCAAACAATAATTTTCATGCGGATGAGTGGGTCAGGTGATATCCAATTAGGAGAAACTTCAGTTTCACTCAAAGATGGCTCAGAGGTTGCTTGGTCTGATTGGGATGGCAATCGTTGGTTCATGTTTGAGCCATTATCAGAAAACACCTTTCATACAGAACTGCTTAATTCATCGGGGGAACCAATTGGAATTAGCTTCGTTTTAGCATGCACAGCACTACAATCGATGATAATTTTCATTGGTGCGATTGCAGCATTATCTGCGCCATGGAAAAATAAGGTTAGGTCGCTAATCGTTTGTATCCCTACTATTCACATTCTGAATTTATTCAGGAATGCTGGGATTATTTGGCTGTATCAAGCATATCCTGGCTGGGAGTTCTTAGGAATGAATATGTTCCACTTTTCACATGCTTATGCGGCAAAGGTTGGATCGTTAATTGCCATGTTTTTGATAGCCTTGGTATTGTTTGAGTTATTGCCTGCTATGCACAAACATGTGTTGAGATTGTTAGAGCCGTTATTTGGGAAAGGCAAGACTAAGGCTGAGGCATTGGCGAAGTAGCACCTCCAAACCGGTATGCTCAACGAACTGTTTGTTTGAGTGGAAAATTGGAGTCGTATTCAAAAAGAATTTTGAATTATTCTAATTATCTCAAGCATGCGGCGGATTTATACATTAATCCCAACTCAGTTGGGATATGTCGATAATAGCAGCATATAATGAAGCATGGGATACTGGAAATACTGATGCACTTGCAGAAATACTACACGATGATTTTGTCTTTAACCCACACGTTGGTGGCATGACAATGGGTAAGTCGGACTTATTGGGATTTGCTGGAAGTAATGCAGTCTCCTCTGAAAATGGCAGAATTCTTTTTGAAAACGCTGAAATTGGAGTTACTCACACCGTGGTACACTTCTCCAACGGATCAACATCTGAAGCAGTATTGTCCTTCATGCGATTTAAGGATGGAAAAATAGTTTCGATGGAAACTGGAGCAACCCCTCTTTCTGATGACTACAAACTCGTAGGTAGTGATTGAGGTTTGCACATGGTAAGCGGCACTACCCTGTTGCTATTTGCTTTTTCTTTCTATTTTTCCTTGCAATAGGTTAGTCCACTAGGCATTGTTCAACTCTGTTCCCACTCTGCATCAAAACTGGACCTTGTGAACATGTTTCCACTGCCACTCGGCCACTCAATCTGCTCACTGCCACCGGGCTGCAAAGCCCCCATTATATGACTAGGTGGAGCATCGACTGAAACACCTTTAATCGCAACTTCATCCAATCCTAAATCGCCAAGGATATCATCCATGACAATAGGCACAGGTGCCTCTGCCATCGGATCTGGAGCAATCATAGTTGGAATCTCAGAAAATGAGGAACCTTGTGCATTATCCAACAAGGTCTCAGTTTCCCTTGAAATAATATCTTCTTCCATAGCATCCCATTTATCGCCATCATTACTCTTCTTTACTTGAGCAAACGCCATTATCACTAGCACCAAAACAAGAATTCCTATCCCGGCTGCCAGTGGCACAATAACTTCTTTATCAAGTCCTGAAAGATATTCTGTGCCAAGAATACCGTCTTCTTCCTTTGGCTTTTCATCCACAGGCTCTTCTGGCTTTTCTTGATTAAGGTCAAATGGATCCCATGTGGTTTCACAAATATCTCCTGCGTCATTAAATTCATTTCCATCGATTATCCCATCCCCATTCTTATCCAATTCCTCAAAAGTGAAATTATTCTTCCACTCAAACTCGTTGAATGCTTCTTCATCCATATCACCCTTCCAGTCTTCTGCTAAGGTTAATTCCGTTTTACAAGAGCAGGCGTAGAGCAGTAATTCGTTGAATGAAAGGCTTTCGTCTCTGTCAGTGTCTATATCGGCAAATTCAATTTCCCCATCATCAGTTTCGCTGGTATCATCTGGCCTTCCTTGGCCATCTGGTCTTTGACGTCCATTCACAATCATGTCTTCGTCTTCCCAGTCCCAATCATCCCCTGGACTAGGCTCTGTAGATTGCATGTTGAACTCTTCTTCGCTTAGTTGTCCATCGCCATCAGAGTCAAGGAATTTCATGACGAAGTCGGCTGTTGCTTTGCAGTCAGTTTGGGCTTCAGGTGGGATATCAGGGATGTCAGGGTTATCCCAAGAGTACCATTCTGCCCTGATAGTACTTCCATCGAAATCATTGGCTGCTACTACCTTGACATCATAGCGGCCTGCAGTTGCTTCTTCTATCCACAATGATTCCCATGGTCCACGTCCTGTTGAATCCCAAGAATCATCTGCATTGCTAACGAATAAGTTTGGATTTCCATTACCAAAATTTAGGGACACTGAAAGTGAGTTGGCATCTTCTTCCAAATTAAAGTAGAATAGAAGTTCATCTCCTTCTGTGGCTCTCAAATGGTTGACGGCTTCATTATTGAATAATTGGATTGGTTTGATTTCGGGTTTATAGTCGCTGCTTTCAGTGAATGAGGCTGTAATAGTCAAGTCATCGAATATTGCATAGCCAGTTACAAGGATGAAGTATTGCCCACTTGGCGGCATATTGTTGGCCACGAATTCTGAGTTACCGAAGTTTGATGAGCCAAGTTGATGGTGTTCTCTACTTGGAACATCTCCATGGCTAACATATAGGTCAGCATCACCATTACCTCCTTTGAGTTGGACCTCTAATCGTTCTGTTCCTTGTGTTACATTGATGTGGAAGTAGCGGTCTGAGTCTTCATTACCACTAACTGGGAAATATGGCACACCAGGCTGTAATTCGATTGAATTTAGTGGGTCCGCATTGGCTGGTGGATAACTGAAACGGGCTACGATATTCATGTCACGGGTATTCTCAAATGCTTCAACACCGATATACCATATGCCTTCCATAGGATTGAGGATGGTGACCTTCTCGTCATTATCTCCTCCCGCTGAAGAACCATATCTTTCATTTCCTGAAATTAGCGACTTATCGTCATCACCTGGTTGCCCGACTTGTCTGCCATTTGCGGCTCCTATTACCTCCCCCCAATCATCAATCCAAAAGTTTCCTCCTCCACCATTCCATTCAACTGGATCAGCATCATAGGCGACGTGGAGATCTCCATCTCCATGGCCGCCGTAAGTGAGGATTTCGATTTTCTCGATTGGTTCAGTGACATTGACGTAATAATATGCTACATCACTCGAATCTATATCTTGGTCAGGGACTGCAATTCCGTTGTGAAGTTCAGTCATTTGCTCAAGTGCTGGGGGTTCTGGAACCTGATTCATCCATAGACTTAGACTGTATTGTTGGAATTGGTTCTCTCCTTCTACTGAGACCCACCATACTCCGGCATCAGGCCATGCGAAGTTCCCATAGCCCCAGCCAATGTCCCAATCGCCACCGCCTCGGTTATTATCCTCCGATGAATAATTATTGACATCTTCTGTAGGAATTGCGCCTTGACGGATGAACATACTGGCTTTACCGTCCCAGCCCCAGAATTCAATGTTCATGAATTGTACACGCTCTGGAACATCAATCCAAAATAGATGTCGAGTGTTTTCTTTTCCAGAAAGAGAAAAGGAGTCATTCTGCTCTAATTGTTTTGCATTGACAAGCGGCTTTCCATCGAGGTCAACCCAAATTGTCTTTTGGAGTTCTAATTTTGAATTGTTTACACCGTCAAATGAGAAATCGCCGCTACCTTCATCGAAATCCAATTCAAGTTCAAGACCGCTATTGTTGAGCAAGATTCCGTTTGAGGCATTCTTCATTTCATCCGCAGTTAATACACGATTCCATACTCGTACATCATCAAGGACTCCCTCGTAGTTATTACAGTCGCATCCTGCTCCTTGGCGGGCGATGTAGAACTCATCGCAATCCTCTCCGCTTTGGTAGCATTGGTTGCTGCCAAAGTCCCCTGCTGGAATCTGGGAATCATTAGCACTTATTGCTCCTGCATACTCACCGTCTACCCAAAATGCTCCACCGACTCCTTCCTCGATGGTTATTGCCAAGTGGGCCCATTCGTCGGTAAGAAATTCAACCCCATCGAGTGAGGGATGATTACGGATTGCATAATCATTAGCATAATGTAAGATTCCGTCTTTGAGTTGCATTCCCCATCCATAGTCTCCCTTCATCATTATGAAACGGCTACCGTCCAATTCGAAGGGCATGACTCTTGCTTCCAAGGTTAATTGATTTGAAATATTGATATTACTAACATCCTCCATTATTGCCTGAGGTGCTGATTGTTGTTCTTGCTTTGCAGGGAATAGGACTGCATTATCAGCGCCTTCACCGATTTCAACTAGTCCATACGCAACTTCATCTCCTGTTTGGTCAATCCATTGGCCGATTTGAATTTCCCCTGATGCATCGGCTGAAATGATCATGTAATCTTCGCCCTCTCCCATAGAAGGTTCATTCATTGCCCAGTTTCGGTACCATGCTGGTTGAGGTGAATCCCATTGCCAATATCCTTCTTTGTTGGCATCTGTCAGTCCGCTCCAAATATCTCGGGGCGTTCCATTCCAAGAAGAAAAGGTGGATACCACCCATTGGTTTTCACTTGGCCCGTTGATGGTGACTAATGCCCCGCCAAGAGCTTCTGCATTGGCTACTGATTCACTGTGATTTGCTTCTTCTAGGAGGTAATAGGTGTGGCTATTACCTGGGTTTGTGTATTCAGCAAGTACATTGGGGGTTGCATCGGGGTTGTTTTCTTCAGAAACGCCGCCTTCTTCTGCCCCTACTGTCATAGCAAAAGGAGCAAGTAACATCATCAAAATTAGAGTGATGGGCAAAATTCCGCTAAAGCGAAGGCTGTTTTGCATGCTGTTGGCTGAAAACGCTCAATAAATAAGGTTCCGCATTGATGACATATGACCTACGGTCATAATATCAGTGCATTTTTTTGCCACCAATTCTGATACTAGTTTTTAGCGGCAGTTGATGTTCCCAAGCAAATTCCTTGACGATACGCCAGCCAGACTCCTCTCCAACGAAATCTGTGACGTCGATAACCTTCTCTCTTGTGTTAGCCTTGAAGGCGGCAACAGGTTCAGCATTTCTAAACACCAAATAGGCCGAGCCAAAGCCAAATCTTTGGCGTAAAATATCAGAAAAGTATGGCGCTAAATGGTCAGAAGGTGGGAGAACGAAATCACGGATAGGTGCTATATTCGATGATTCTTCCAACAAGCCCTTCCTCCCCCAACAAACTTCATGTAAATCATGAATTAAAAATCCCTTAATCAGTGTACCATCTTCTTCAAACTCGGCCAAAATTGACTTCACTTCTTCAGGCTTGAATGCGGTGCCAGCAATACGTTGCAGTTGTTTTAACGTTAAGACGGGGAATGCTTTGACTAATTTGCGTAAATATTCCTTGCGTAGCACCGGTCTATCGGTATTTGCTAATGGGTCAACTGTCTTGAATCCAGAACGGTAATCTTGGACCAAATGTCCACTCCGGAGAAGAGGCTGAATCAACTTCCTGAATGCTGCTCTCTTCATCGCCGCTCTTTCCATGAATAATTTTGGATCTGAATTATTCTCGAAGAAATCAAGTACATCCCATAATTCATCATCCGGCTCCATTCCTCGAATAGTTACTAACTCACGGAAATGGTCCAAGGAAGCCCATACTTGATGCCCCCTCAAGTTAATCCCCATGTGTAGCTGATTAGCAGTAGCCATACTCTTGAGATTGACACGATATAATTCACAGCGTCCACGCAAAGCAAAGTCATCCCTTGTTTCAGTCATGTGCTTGAGAGCCATCGTCTCATTTTCAAGTCTCGAATGCTGGTGTAAGTGGTGTTGGTGAAAGAGTGCTCTCTCTGCCAGTTCACGCGGCTGAGGGTCGATGACACCCCCGCGAATCAAGCGCTCTCCCGCCTTCTTGAAGCCGATTCCCTCTAGTACCTTTAGGGAGGTTTCATCGAGGTCAGATACAGGTTCACCGTTGAATGCAGTCATTACAGCTACGTCGATTAATTGGTCAGACCAATTATCTAGAAGCACTTCAAAGGCTATGCAAAATTCATCTAAGTATGCATATGGCACTTGTAAATCCTTGACCTCAAGATAATCATTAACCCTATACATCAGAATTTTACCAACTGGGTCAACTCCCTTGAATACCGGCAAATACCATCCACCCTTCAACTTGGAACGAACTTCCCAAATGAATCTCGAACAATATGGGTCGGATTGAGTGAGAATTCTCAAAGTGCGGTCTTCTCTGCGCGGAGTTCTGAGGAATTCTGCTTCCTCTGGAGTGCAATAGAAATCAGTAGGTTCGGGCTGTAGCGCTACAACTCTAGTGATGCGCCCTTCTGCTTCTAGATTACGTAGTGCCATCGATAAAATTTCTGCTGCTCTTGAGACATAGAAGCGTAAAGTATGCAGTTTTACCGGCCCCATCCGCCTGATTAATTCAAGTAGGGATTCTTCAAATTCCATTGGTTTTTCCACAACTCTGCGGAAATATGTAACCCGGCGGCGGCGGCCTTCTTGGTCTTCGAATTGCTTGACCACGACCAATTGCCTCTCAAGATTTGAAAGGCTATTTTTGAGGTCTCTTTTTAGGGCCTTATATTCATCTCCTTTTGGATAATCTCGCAGTATTTCTTGCCTAGTAATAAGATCCCCTGGTTGTATTTTGTTGAGTAATTCCATATCTAATTCATTTAGCCAAGGTTCCGGCCTTAATCCAAGCAGCATTGGTAGATTTGCTAGTGTTGTATAGCCTATTCTATTGTGTAGTAGCCTACCCATAATGACGTCGGAATCCAACTGAAGGTCCTTCCAATCTGCAAATCTAAAATCTTTGACGCGATAGAGTAATTCCTGTTGCTTCTGGAATAAAATATGGTCATCAAATGAGGCGAAAATATCGCTATGTACCTTGAATGACTTCTTTAGAACTAGATTTTGCAAGGTACGATATTCTACAACATCATCCTCTCCACCTGTAATTCGGTGTTCGTCGACTTTGAGTATGTATTCTGCCTCAGTGGTTTGTCTGAAGAAGCCCACCGAAATTACATTTCTAATCTCCAACTCATGGAGTATTGTTTCAATTTGTTTTTCAGGGAAAGGTAGTCTTTCAGTCATCATTTCTGATTCCAGAGGACCTTCACTACCTAACATCTCAACAACTTTGACTCGCAATGCTTCGTGCGCATCTCCAATCGGTTGGTCCTTCCATTTTGTAGGAGTTGTACCATCAAACTCCGTTGCTAACTTGAAAGTTAATCCGCCAGCGTATAGGTCGCGTAAGTCGTCAATTTCGCTACCGCCATTGCTGGCTAACACAGCTAAAGTACCATGGATTTCCGCCATATATTCGCTAAACCACTTGCCATCTACTTCGGAATTACCTGTACCATCAATCTTTGTTATTTGCTCAGTTTGGCATAATTCCCCGACCCAACCTTTGATCGTCTCATTATCGATATCCTTTAATTTCTCCTTGTAAAGTGGGTTACTCATGCTGCGTGAAAGTCCCCCTCCATGCTCCATCAAATGGAGCAAACTCTTGGGGTCAGTTGGAATTGGAACTTTATTAAGATAATATCCATCTAATTCTTCCTTAGTTAATTCTGTAGCCAAAGAACGTCGCCCTAGAAGCCTCATCAGAATCTTCGGGTCCATGTCATTAATCAGATAAGCACGGGTTCGCATACTCATCAAATCTTCAAATGAGGACATGAATAGACTCATCCCAATCTTAGAAGGAATCGAGACCTTGGTATGGACTAAACGAACGTTTTCGTCCTTGGAGCGTTCCAGAAATTCTTCTAATCCATTGATATCTATATCTTGCCAAAAAATTTCATTTTTTGCTTCTCTAATCAAAAGGCTATCTTCCATTGTTCGATGTTTGACTAATAATGCATCTGCTTTTTGTTGAAATTGTTGCGGACTAACTTCTTCAGCCCCGATTCTACGGGGGATTATCATCGAACGTCCAGCAACTTCCTTGAACCGCTTGGTGAATAATTGAGTTGTTATGATGTAATGCTCGATAACATCCATATGGCTTTGAGTTTGGAACAACTCGTATAGATCTTGAGGGTCTATTTCATGGCTGGTTTTGAATAGAATTCCATTTTCATCAAAGGATAATTCGATGACATTTATTTCTTTTGATTGGGCTAGGCCTGCAAGGAAATAGCCCAATGCCTGATTGAAGCCCCGGCCACGACAAGTTGTGAAAAGGTAAGTTGGCAAGCCACCAATGATTTGTTCAACCAATAATCGATTAGGGTCGGGAACTTGGAATGTATCGATAACATGTTCTCGTAAATGGCGTGCAATTGCAACAGACACTACCTCTGAAAGCCCATATACTTCGGTAAGAATTTTCTTTGGCTCTTCACCACGTCTTAAACAAACTACGATATTCTCTATCAACTGTAATAGATGGCCTGATAATTCTGGTGAACGAGAACGGGCTTCGCCACTCCACGATGGCACAGTTGGGCGATGCCCAGTTACCGGATTGACATTGACCCTACTTCCTTGTATAGAATTGACACGATATGTAGAACCACCAAGTAAAATAACGTCTGAAGAACGAAGGTTGGCAACGAAGGAGGAGGAAAGTTGACCCAAAATACTGCCATCCTGATTGAAAACTAAGAAATTATTGTCGGGGGCGATGGTACCTACATTTGTATAGTAAATCATCCTTGAATAGCCACGCTTTCCATAGAGGTTTTCTTCCCAATCTATCCACACTCGGCGCTCATCTTCTAACATATCAAGAACTTCGATGAAATCATCATAAGGTAAAGTTCGGTATGACCATGTTCGCTTTACAATATCATAAATCTCATCGATATCGCGGTCTTCGATGATTACTTGACCAATTGCGAACTGTGCTAAAACATCTAAACAATTCTGAGGGAAATTTAACTTATCCATATCACCGATTTGGATAGCCGCTTGTAGGGCTGCCATCTCAAGTAGGTCATCAACACTTTGAGGCAATAAACGAGCTCTTGGAATACCACCAACTTGGTGACCAGCACGTCCAATCCTCTGAAGTGCTGTTGCAATACTGCCAGGCGATCCAATCTGAACAACCATGTCCACACTGCCAATATCAATTCCCATTTCCAATGAACTGGAAGTAACAACTGCCCTTAATTCGCCTCTCTTCAATTGGTTTTCTACCCCTAACCGAATCTGTTTATCCATCGAACCATGGTGTCCTGCAACTAAGTCCCCCATGCCAAGGACCTTCAGACGTTGTACTAATTCCTCAGTCATCTTTCTAGTATTTGCAAAGACAATTGTAGTATTATGAGCCTCTATTAAATCCTTGACTAATTCCACATTGTTATCGAGAATATCTTTTATTGGTAAGTCGCTAAAGCGTTTTGAGGATAGTAAAATATCCAAATCTAATTCTCTTGCTCCACTAACCTTGGCAATGTTGATCAGTGATTCTTCACCATCAACTTCTCCTGATGAAACTAGATATTCAGCCACCATTTCCAATGGTTCCATCGTTGCTGAAATTCCAATTCTTTGCACGGGGGCCTTCAGTATTGTGTCTAGATGAGAAACTGTCAACGCTAGGTGTGTTCCACGCTTTGTGGGGACAAGGCTGTGCATTTCGTCTATGATTAACCATTCACAACTATCGACGATAGGTTGAAATCTTTTACTTGAAATTGCAATGGCCATGCTTTCAGGTGTTGTTATCAGAATGTGAGGTGGTTTACGAAGCATCTTTTGGCGCTCGGATTGAGGAGTGTCGCCAGTTCGAAGACCTACTCTAATTTCTTGAGTATTGTCTGGTAAATACTTAGCTTTGATTTCCTTTAATGGTTTAATCAAGTTCTTTTGAATATCATTTGCCAAGGCCTTGATTGGGGATATGTAAAGGCAGTAGACTTTCTCTTCTAATTCCTTATTCAAGGCTTTTCGTACTAATTGGTCAATTATTGTGAGGAATGCCGTTAGGGTTTTTCCAGAACCGGTTGGAGAACAAAGTAGTAGGTGAGATCTGTCCATAATGGCTGGAATTGCCAACTTTTGAGGCTCGGTGAAATCAGGAAACGTATCCTTGAACCAGTTTCTAACTGGAGGGCTTAGACACTCCAATAATTCCTCAGTAGAAGAGGGTTCATTCAGATAACGAATCTCTGTAATACAAAATCCTCCCGTGGTGGTGATGGTCAGTCGGAACGATACCATATATCAACAGTTGCATTGGAAAGGCTGTTTTTAGTGAAGTAAGGTTAGTTCTTCGGCTTTGGCCAAGAAATTGCTTGCTTAGAAAATCGTTCAACTGTTTCGGTCAGGAATTGTGAACTAGGATTCATCAGTGGAGAGGTTTTGGAATTAACCGGTATCGGAATTTCGAATAAGGCACCAGTTGGGCATGAGCCAATACAAGAAAGACAACCTACACAGTTTTTTTCAACGACAATCACAGGACGTTTTCCCTTTTCACGGGTATTTTCTGCCAACGGCAATAATGCCTCAAATGGACAGAACGGAATGCACAGGTCACAACCAGTACAATCTTCCTCTGTGATAGCCACCATCGCCTGTCCCATTACCTATGCCAAGCCTATCATTGTCATCAACTCTTGCTCATCTCAGGTCATATTCATAGGCGGGCAGTTATGCGCTCATTTCGGTCTTCATGGGTGATGCAGTAAGTGAGAGGCTTGAGCGTCTCAATTCCATGCTCAAAAGGAGAGGCATTATTCTCCCTGCTTTTGAGATTCATGGTGGTGCAGCCGGGCTCTACGATTTTGGGCCTCTTGGGGGAAGATTACGAAATAGAGTTCAGCAAATATGGTTAGACCATTGGCTCTCTCAAGGTGATATTACCGAATTAAGTTGCCCCACAATAACCCCTTATTCTGTGCTTGAAGCAAGTGGACATGTCGGTGAATTTAGCGATTTTATGACAGCCTGTGATGCTTGTGAAGAAGCCTTTAGAGCAGACACCCTACTCGAAGAATACCACTCCACTCCAGACTCATTATCGAAAGATGAGTTAGCACAGGAATTAGCAACACATTCCCCGCCTTGCCCTAATTGTAATGAAAGGAAATGGGGTGAGGTTAGTGCTCAAAATCTAATGTTCAATACCCGTATAGGTTCAGGAAAAAGTGGAAGAGATGGCTTCATTCGCCCTGAAACTGCACAAGGGATGTTTACAAATTTCCAGTCTCTTTACCGACATTTTAGGCAACGCTTACCATTTGGAGCAGTTCAAGTTGGCAAGGGGTACCGCAATGAAATCAGCCCTCGCCAAGGCATGATTAGACTGCGAGAGTTAAACATGGCGGAATTGGAATATTTCATCGACCCTGAGGTTGAGATTAAACATGATTTCACTGCTTGGAATGATAAAGAAATGAGATTGGTTCCAGATGATGGCCTAGAGGTCTCGATGAGCATTCCTGCAGCATTAGAGTCGGGAATCATCCGCCATGGCACAGTTGCATGGTATATGGCAAGGACTGCTGACTTATTGGAAAAACTTGGGATCGACCTCACGCAATTACGCTTTCGCCAGCATGAAGGGGGAGAAATGGCTCATTATGCAAGCGACTGCTGGGATGCGGAAATCCACGCTTCATATGGCTGGGTAGAATGTGTGGGGATTGCTCACCGGGGTTGCTATGACTTGTCTGCCCATGAACAATATACTGGTCAACGATTGAAAGCATGGCGAGCATGGGATATACCTAAGGAAATCGATGTGGAAATTACAACCATCAATGCTGCAATGGCGGGACCAGCCTTCCGAGCGCAAGCAGGAGCCGTCAAGCAAGCCTTGGAGGCGCTCAACACAACACCAAGCGAATTCCCGTTCACTCTACAACTAGAGGACGGAAGTGAAGTTGAAATTGAAGAGCAGCATGTGAAAATCGAGCGCCGATGCGAAACCATCAATGGCGAATGGTTCACTCCCCACGTAGTTGAACCAGCATTTGGAATTGACAGAATTATCTGGCATATTCTCGACCATGCTTGGACTGAAACCGAGAAAAATGGAGAGCCATATTCATTGCTGAAACTAAGTCCAGATATCGCCCCACTAGATGTAGCAGTAATGCCATTATTTGAAAAAGACGGTATGGAAATAATAGCCGGAGAATTACATTCCAGCCTATGTGGGACTTCGGGGATCCTCTCATCTTATGATGCCTCAGGTAGCATCGGAAGGCGCTATGCACGTGCCGATGAAGTTGGAATCCCTTGGGCAGTTACAATTGACCATCAAAGCCTTGAAGACAAAACTGCAACAGTAAGAAATAGAGATTCACAACAACAAATTCGTGTCAAGATAGAAGCAATTCCAAATCTAAT
The DNA here is from genome assembly GCA_014240385.1 of Methanobacteriota archaeon. Lineage (GTDB taxonomy): Archaea > Thermoplasmatota > Poseidoniia > Poseidoniales > Poseidoniaceae > UBA226. The sequence continues at coordinate 60,055 of JAAZXA010000024.1, forward strand.
TCATTCCTCTTCAATGATTGATTTGTTCTAGGCTGCTACGTCACCTTCAAGGAGCCTCGGTAACAAGGGCTCATCATGGCACCGGCTCAACCTACTGACTGGTGTGAACGTTACCGCCCAATAAGTGAGTCTCACCTGATTGGAAATAATGGTCCAAGGAGGAGAATCAAAACTTGGTTGAAGTCTTGGGAGCATGGGCGTCCTTCCAAGCGCGGCATCCTGCTTGTTGGCCCACCAGGAATTGGAAAAACGACAATTGCCCGAGCCA
>JAAZXA010000091.1 GCA_014240385.1 Methanobacteriota archaeon
AAAATTCAGGAGGTGCTGCTGCTGGTGCGGGCATTGGCTCTGGAGTTAATCCCGAAGGGGGCGCTGGTTCTGGCAATGCCGCAGGTAAGGAGTCTGGTGCCGCCGAAAATTCAGGAGGTGCTGCTGCTGGTGCGGGCATTGGCTCTGGAGTTAATCCCGAAGGTGGTGCTGGTTCTGGCAATGCCGCAGGTAAGGAGTCTGGTGCCGCCGGAAATTCAGGAGGTGCTGCTGCTGGTGCGGGCATTGGCTCTGGAGTTAATCCCGAAGGCGTAGTGGGTTCTGGTAATTCTAAAGGAGTTGCTTCTGGTTCAACCTCGCCAACTACTTGCTCTGAAGTTGAATCACTAACTTCTGGCAGGGCTGGAGTTTCCTCGGGAGTAACAACTATTTCTTCTGCGACGGGTTGTAAAGGCTGAGTTTCTTGTACTGCTACTGGTTGTTGCGGAATCACGAAGGATGGAGTTGACGCTGCTGCTTCTGCTTGGTTTTGGATGATTGATGCTCTTTCTGCCATCAATACTTCCACCGCCTCTTCATATCCACTGCAATCAAGTTCTCCGGTTTTCAATAAACTCTTCATCGCGTTTGAAAGATGATCCATACCGCATTTCATTAAATCTCTATCAGAGCCCATTCTGTTAAGATAAAGAGGGTGTTTTCCTGTTGGAGTTTCAAGAACCAATAACTCAGGGTCTGCGATTTGCCAAATAGACAAGAATAAACCTCCTGCCAATAAAATGGCGCCCATTGGGTTTGCAATAATTGAAAGCCCAATGCCTCCAGCTACCATCGACCACCAACCAACTCGATATTTATCAAGCCAGTCAAATTTTTTATGAGAAACACCCAGTAGTGCCTCCTTTTTTACCATCAAATGTTGTTGGGTGTAGATTGTGCCATCTTTGTTCCTTTTTGCTGAAGATACTTGGATTAATTCCCCATCCTCTAAAATTGACATCGCCGCTTTACCATTTTTTGTTCTTCGTAAAAGATATTCGGTGAAATCGCCATCAACGTGTTCAGCAACTGAAATTGGATCAAATGCTGGAGTTGGTTTATGCACTTGAACAACCGTCTGTGGTTGTGTGGGGATTGCCAATACTTGGGGAGAATGGGTTGGTTCGGTACCCGGTTGCATAGTGTGGCCTATGGGGTATCACCTAATATTATTCAGGCTGATAACCATGCAAGGCCAGCGATACTCGATAGTATCAGAAAAAGGCAACCCTTCCATAAGGCGACGCTTAATTTATGAATTTCATCAAATACTTTTTTCGCTTCTGTAAAGCCAACTTCAGATTCATCGGTATTGTTTATTGCAATCCTCAAATTATTTGCTTTAGGAAGAATTTTCTTCCAAGAAACCCACCAAATACTGCTTGCTAGAATTAATGGTAAACTCCACAACAAGAATGCTGGCTCTGCTGCGCCAGTAGATACTCTCAATGAATAAATAATTATTGAAGTTAAACTCATCAATGCCCCATACCATCCTACTAGATGGGCACGATCCAAAATCTGTGAAACTAATTCGCCTGCCTCTTTTGGGGGAAGGCTTCTGTGCAAAATGGGTGCTGCTATCATCCCAAAGCCAATTATTGCTGATAGCCACATCGCTACTCCAATTATGGAAAGCAGCAGTACTGCGGACTCCACCAACATGAATTAACCAACCAAATCAAAAGTCTACGGTTAACCAAGACTCAACGTCGGCTATTTTTCCGTATTCTTTACCTGCTTCAGTTCCAAGTACGGTTTGAATTGCAGCCTCGCTAGCGATTTCCAATGTTCGCTTGCTAACTGGACCATTAAGAACAATTGCAACAGCACCATCGGCTTCTTCTGCTTCCTTGGCTAAAGAGCGTGGCCCCATTGGCTCAGACTTGCTTCCATCGACATATATGAACACAGCATGATTTGCTTTCAGTTCTTCAAGGTGTTCAGCCAACTCTGTCACGTTTTCTGGTACTTCTATTGCATCAGTGCTTTCTGGGGTTTTTGAAGGGGTATCGTCTCCATCTGTTTTCTCAAGACGCGCTATAACCTTGCTTGCTACTTCCTTCATTGACAGACACTTAGTCACTGTCTTTTGTGGGAGTAATTCCCATTCTTGTCCAACAGGTGCTTGAGCAACAAAATCTACCTTCATCATTCCACATAATTCACGCAGCAACATTTCGCCTCCTCGGTCTCCATCAATTGCAGCAATTACTGTACCTTTTGAATTAGCCAAATCAATTAATTCTTGTTTCATGTTTCCTGCTCCATCGCAAGCGATTGCATTCTTGATACCGAAGTTAATGACGTTAGATACATCGTTTCTTCCTTCCATAATAATTAATGAGTCTGAAGACTCAATATTTGGGCCGCAGGTCAAGCCATGGAAAAAGCCCAGTTTTTGAGTGGTTAATACACTACGAACCTCTTCAGTTAGAGTCTTGCTTGCTGCTTCCCCAGTTGCTACAAGACTCAACAATAATTCCTTTGCTCTATCGACGACCGCTGTGCGCTTAGTCTTTCGAACATCTAGAATTTCCTTTACTTTGATAATGGCCTTACATGGGCCAACTCTGTCTATTGTTTCCAATGCTGATGCAATGATTGCGGTTTCGACATTGTCCATGCTACTTGGGATTAGAATTGTTCCTGACACTTTGCCTTTGTTTGCAGTCATTTCAACATCAACATGGCCTACTCTGGCTGTACGTTGTAGTTTTCTTAATTCTAGTTCATCACCTAACAGACCTTCGGTCTGTCCCATGATTGCTCCGATAACATCCTTTCTTTGAACAGTACCGTCGATATTTAGGGATGCGATGATTTGGTATTTCATCGCCTTACCCTTGCCTCCTTGTTTTGTATTTCCTTTTGACATTTATTTTCCTCCTTTGGGTTTACCATAGGTTGTCTCCGCGCTCGCTAGCCTTCCCTAAAGGAAGCCTCTCTGGAGCACACCCTCGAAAGGGTGGGGTGAGTGGGAAACGAACCTGTTGGTTCAAATTGGCGAATCGACAAGCCTTATTGAAGCCATCCCCTTCATTTCAACCAAGAATATTGTTTGTGTGAAGCACAATAGCATAGTCAAAGCACTGAAGAAGCCGGGCCTCTTGGGCAAAGTGTGTCAGAGAAGGATATCAATTCGTTAGAGGTCTTCAAAGGGACTGTTGAAGTCATGCTTGAAGATGGCGTACTGACTATAGAAGAAAAGAGATTAATCATAAAATTAGCAACTTTACTCGACCTAGAACCTGATGAGCCCGCACGCGTATATGAAGCGATTACAAGTAAAAATAATATCGAAGGTGGGCGTGCAATCGGCCGAATAAAACAACTTAAAGTCTATCAAAATCTTTACGAAGTTGCATTAGTCAATGAATCGCTTTCCAGAGATGAATGGCGAGTTATTCGGCACATGAAAAGACAATTCGAAATTTCAGATTAAGAAGATAAAAAGGTCTTGGAGAGCATCAAACGCTCAGTTCAAGAAAAATTCGAAGAAGGAATGGTTGACAAAATGCTTCATGCGCTGAAAGATTCAGTGACCATCGTTGGTGGATTGTTTGATTCTGTTAGAACCAAAAAAGTCAATGATTGAGGGGCAAAAATGGCCTCAGATGATCATCTTGATGATTTGTTGAATCAACACGGCCCTGGGTTATTGAAAAAAACTGACAAGTGTCTCGGCATTTTAAGGGAAGCCTATACGATAGGCGTTCCAATATTAATTGCAAAATCTATGACTGATAGATTGGCAACATCATCAGGTGTTGCTTTTCACCTTGGAACGCCTGACCCTGAAATGCGGAGAATCGCTTCATGGCTTTTTACGGTGTCAAAAAATGATTACCGATTATTGTTAAAGTTAGCAAAGGCGGCATGGAAACGCCATGGCAGAGAAGATATGCGCCTTGCTGGTTTAATATTAGCAAACATAAACCCTGATTTTTTAAGTGCTGGAGTTTGGAGTATTTTGGCGGGGATGTTGCAAAAAACAGAGCCGTTGGAGGCGCTTCTAGAAAGCATAGAAGAGTTAGCAAGAGCTGGGCATCAAATTCCATCAGATGATGAATTGGAAGGGTATTGTCATGGGGCTGAAATATTACATCACTTTGCAGTGTTAATCCTAGTTGTGTGTTGCCGTCGAGATGATAGTGAATTATCTGAAACTCAAAAAAATATTGTGAGAAATAGGCCATCATCTACTGAAACCATGGATAGATTAGCCGCAATGATACTCGATGAAGCGTCACAATGAAGGCCCCATTCCCTATCAGAGAGGGTGTGGAAAGATTTCTACCGGCCGACGACCCCGTTTTGGAAGAGGTATTGGTTTGGACAATTAGCAGGGATTCTTTGGATATGAGGAGACTTCTTGAATGGCTTCCTCAAGCCCAGTCAGTGCGGGAAAGAAGAGTTTTACTTGAGCGGGTTGAATTATTATCAAAGGAATTAGAACAAGCGGTTAACAAATTAGCAATACTGCAGAGTGGATGATTCAATGAAAGTAATGGGGTTAATCCTCGCTGGGGGAAAGTCGTCGAGAATGGGACTTGCAAAAATTTCCCTTATGATTAACGATAAATCCCTTCTTTCCATCGCAGTTGAATCACTCGGGGATTGTAATTCTATCATAGTGGCAATGAAAGAATATGAAACTCCCTCAGATGTTTTCAATATTCAAAAAATAAAAGATGATGTGGATTTTAGTGGGCCAAGGGCTGCATTACTTCCTGCAACAAAAAAGGCTATTGCTGAGAAATACGACTTTCTTCAGCTGCTCCCATGTGATACGCCCTTGGTTAAGAAAGATGTTTTTCAAGTATTATTAAATTCAAGTTCCGATGTTGATTGTGTAGTTCCGATTTCCGGTGGTAGAATGCATCCTCTGCATGCCCTCGTCCGGCCCCTTCCCTTCTTATCTGCATTGAATCAAGTCAAAGGAGGCATTCATCGCGTTATCAAATCAATGAATCATATAACGGTAGAAGTGGATGAAAAAATGATGCTTAACATCAATACTCCTAGCGACCTTGAAAATGCCATCAATCAGTCCTGAATTCACCTTCAGCAAAAGCATCAATGGCTTGTGGATAAAGAATATGTTCAACCATTTTTACCCTCTCCTGTAGACTTTCAACATCGTCTCCGGGTAATACTGGGATTTCTCCTTGGGCAATTATCTCACCACTATCTACGCCTGTATCCACAAAATGCACGGTACAGCCACTAATTGTAGCACCAGCAGCAAGAGCATCACGATGAGCGTGGGCACCGGGAAATAATGGTAAGAGACTTGGATGAATATTGATCAGTCTACCCTCCCACTTTTCAACAAACCAAGGCGTTAGTAATCGCATATATCCTGAAAGAACAATAGCCTCGATATTGCTCTCTTGCAAAAGTGCATGAAGTTCTTTTTCATGGTCTATTCTTTGCTCATAATCAATATGGGGTAATGCAACGGCCTCAACCCCTGCTGCTTGGGCCTTACTTAGGCCTTCAACCCCTTCAACATTAGAAATTACGATACTTGTGACATGGCAAACGCCTTTGCTTTGATATCTCAATAACGCAGCCATTCCTGAGCCTGAGCCTGAAATCAAGACTGCCAGCCTCAACGGGTCGGTTTTACTTCCAACTCTGGGTAATTGAAATGCCATCCTGATATGTGCAGAGGCTAGATGATGATGAGTCCTTCGCAAGGCTTCTCCATATCTTACCCCAATCATCATGTGTGGATGGCGAGGCGGAGCGGATGGGGAGGTAGTATGAAGCAGAGCCAACAGGAAGAGGAAAGCGACATCAAGGCGGAAGACCTTGTTAATGTTTCAGAAAACCCTCTGGTTCGCCTAATTTGGAAGGGTTTGGGTTTATTTTTCGTTGCACTGGGAACTATTGGAATATATATTCCAGGAATTCCAACCACCTCATTTATGGTTCTAGCAGCAGGGTGTTTCGCTAAATCAGACCCTCGGTTATACCTGTGGTTGTTGAACAATCCACTCTTTGGCCACTATATTCGTGACTTTGTCGAGGGCAAAGGTGTTCCTTTCATTTCCAAAGTTTTCATTATTGGCCTCATGTGGAGCATGATTGCCCTTTCGGTGTGGGCGATAACAATCGCAGGGGACCCTGGTTTTGGACAAACTATCGTGGTACTGACTGGATTGGTTGGAACTTGGTATGTTGGTTGGAAAATTCCTACTGCTATCTAGGGTTGTGTCAATCAGTGCCTAAACAATCTATGGCCAGTGAATAACATCGTCATCCCACGGAGATCAACTTCATCGATAACTTCCTGGTCTCTAATGCTACCACCTGGCTGAACTACTGAAACTACTCCGGCCTCAGCAGCTTGCTCAATTCCATCTTTGAATGGGAAGAATGCATCACTCGCCATAATGCTCCCAATAGCCCTCTCACCTGCTCTTCTTGAAGCGATTCTTACTGCCTCAACCCTGCTAGTTTGTCCTGGGCCAATGCCAACAGTAGCAGTCCCTTGAACCAAAACTATTGCGTTTGATTTGACTTGCTCACATACCTTAACTGCAAATTTCATTGATGATAATTGTTCAGAAGAAGGTTCCTTTGCTGAAGCAACTTTTGCTTTGTTCCAATCAATTATAGGGGGTTCTTCTGTTTGGACTAACCACCCTCCTTCAATTGATTTGCGTACTAATTTTCTCTGAAGAGGTGCCAATCGCCCATCAGGTGATTGGATAGTCAATATTCTACGATTGCTCTTTTCCATTACTTTTGCTTTGGCTTCTTCACTATATGATGGCGCCATCAATACTTCAATAAAAAGCGGTTCCATCTCTTGGGCTGTTTCCAAGTTAAGTTGCTCGTTAAAACAAATCAAAGAGCCGAATGCCGACTCTGGATCACTGGCTAAAGCGGCTTTGAAGGCCTCTACTTGGGTAGCCCCAAGTGCTGCCCCACATGGATTATTATGCTTGACAATAACGCAAGCATGCGGGGTTTTTGGCCATTCATTAGTCGAGAGTGAGCGGCATAGTCTCAAGGTAGCATCGGCATCTGAATAATTATTGTAAGACATTTCTTTTCCTCCCTCAACTAAAGCCCCAACAAGAGTTTCAGAAATATCACCATGGTCATTGTAGAGGGCTGCTGCTTGATGGCTATTTTCGCCATATCTCAAAGGATGATTCATCGAGGCGGTAAAAGAAATCAGAGAAGGGAATCTTGCTGCTTGTTCTTCCTTATTCGGGAAGGTTTCAGCCGCACCAATCCACCTCTTGTGTAGTTCATTAGCAATTGCAGAATCATAAGCGGCTGTGTGTTCATAGGCTGCCAAGGCAAAATGTCGCCTTTTTTCAATCGTTAATTCTTCATCGTCATTAAGCGAATCGATGAAACCATCATATTGCTTAGGAGAGGTTAAAATAATGACATTTCGATGGTTTTTTGCACTAGCTCTGACTAAAGTAGGGCCCCCGATATCAATCATTTCTAGTAAATCTACTTCTTCTAAAGGTGGTTTTTTAGCGGCTGCTTCGCTAAATGCGTAGAGATTGACTGCAACAACCTGAATCGGTGGATATCCAAGTTCTGCTAAACCTTTGACATCATCTTCATTTTCAAGCCTAGCTAAGAGTGGTCCATGGATTGCTGGATGTAAGGATTTTACGCGCCCATCAAATATTTCAGGATGGCCTGTAACCTTTGATACATCAACTACCTCAAGCCCTGCTTCCCTCAATATTCGGGCGGTGCCGCCTGTTGATAATAATTCAAAGCCATTAGCATCAAGTGCCTTTGCCAAGTCTACAATTCCTGATTTGTTAAAAACAGAAAGTAAAGCCCTCGGCTTTTGGGTGGAATCGCTATTGGCGAGTTGCATGGGCTTCAATCTCCTCGTGCAGAAATAACCTGATCGACCCGCAATAGACTGCTTGTAGTTTCAAACGCCCCTAAGATTGCTGATGAAAGGGAGGCGGCTGGAAGCCATACATCCTCGACACTACCAACCTGTCCATTGGAGGTGATACCGAGGGCTCCACTCCCAGATTGGCGAAGCCCTGCCCTGAGTTCTAATATTGCATCAAGCCCATCTTTTCCAGCATTGGTTGCCAAAGTGAATGGGATGGTTTCCAAGGCACGTGCAAAAGACTCCATGGCCAACCTTTCGCGGCCTGCAACTCCTTCCGCAGAGGCCTTAATGTCAAGTGCTGCTAGACAATGAATATGGCCTCCCCCATTGATAATTGACGAAGTTTTCATTGCAAGTGTGGTTGCTTTCAAAGAATCATGAAGTCCGCGAATCACTTCTTCCGTAGCAATGCCATTAGCCCCACCTATTTCCAGTGTTACCATTTTTGGCGATTCACAACCGCTGATAATAATTCGTTCTTCAATGCCTTCAGCCCCTTCTCTTCGTTCCACTCTCAACTTTCTACAAGTGCCGAAGTCTGTTTCAGTTAAATCCCTCAATAAATCAACAATTTTAGCGCCAGTTGCTTTTGCAACGTTGGAAACTTCTGCGGCATCGACATCAGAGAGAACAAAGATTCCATCTTCACTCAATTTGTGAAGAACCCATGGGTCACAAGAGCCTGTAGTCAAAACTGCATTACACCCAGATAATTGGATCATTTCTGCAATGTTATCCAACTGATTTTGTCCTGCTTTAATGAAATCTGAAAGTTGTTCGGGGCTTGTTACTTCGATTTCACTATCTCTACTTGGCCCTTCAAATTCCAGTGGGCATGATAGTAAAGCGATTCTCACATTGTCAATACGGCGGGGTACTTTTTCATTTGCAGTTCTTTTTTGAATAATAATACCATCAATCAAACGGCTATCGCTGAGGGTCCCTTTATCGGCTGTAGCCATCATCACATGTTCAGCCTTGACATCTTCTTCAAGGGATTTTGAAATTAAAGTAGTGGCTTCAACTACAAGTTCTGAAAACAACTCAACTGCTCCTTCAGCCCCTTTTCCAACTAATGAAGTTGCAGCAACTTTAACCAAAGTATCCTTGTTTGCTTTATTACTACTAGTTTCAATTGTTTGTAATGCGACATCCACTGCTTTTCTCCAACCCTCAATAATAATCAAAGGGTGTAATCCTTTTCTCAAAAGCCTTGATGATTCACGCATTAATTCTGCTGCGAATAAGAT
>JAAZXA010000076.1 GCA_014240385.1 Methanobacteriota archaeon
ATGTGGTAGTTATCCACGTAAGCCTGAACTACCCAGTGGTAAACTCCTTTTGGCATTGGGCCTGCATTGAATGCGGCGAATGAGATGTTGTGTGCTGCGGCTTCCCAAGAAATGCTGCCGTTTGCTCCATCTACCCAGTCACTGGTTTGATTCCAAACCAATTCATATGTTGAGCTCGTACTGAGATTCCATAGGTCAAGTGTCGCTGAAATTCGTCCGTCTCCTACATCCATTACTTCAAAAGACGCACCGGGTGGACCTAATGGCATACTCTCCATAGTGAAGGTAGTATTCCATTCTGCAACCATTCCACCATTGGTAATATCCTCTACAGTGAGATTAATTTGATATTCTCCTGAAATGAATTGTTTAAAATAGACTTCCTGGACCCATGCTGGTGATATTGCATTGAACTCATGCGTTTCTGATAATGATATGATTGTGAATGTGGTGTCTTCGACTGTGATATCAACCTTGTATTCATCACCACTGGTAAGGTTCCAGACAAGAGCTCTGACTTCCATCTCTCCGAACTCCGCATCTTCAATGTGGGCACTGGCCTCGGGGGTGCCGGCCATCACTGCAGTGAAACAATCCCATCCATCTGCTACCTCATTACCATCTAGGGACAAGGTCGCCTCAAGACAATGGTAGTCGTCAGCCAATCCTGTGAAGGAATTGGAACGCATGGTTGAAAGTTGGCCTGTCAAATCTTCTGAGTCTGAGTCTGCAATGCTTTCTTCATTTCCCGCAAGTAGTTCCCAATCAAGTGTATAAGTCTCCGCTCCTGCAAGATTGTCGATATCGATAATGGCTTCTGCAGTTCCGTCGTCCCAGCCCCATATCTCTACTGATAATTCGGGTCCGCCGATTTCAACTTCTGGATAGATGGTTATACAGGTGGAAGAAGTATCAATAGTATCTGAACCTGATGTTAAGGTTGCATTCAGACAATAAGTTTCGTAATCCACCAATAATGCTGTGTTGATTGGCACTGTTGCGTTGGATACACCTGTCGAAAGGGTTTGCGAACCTCCAGTGGCTATTGCACCATCACTATCTGATTCAACTGACCATGCTAACGAATAAGATGCTGTATTGTCGAGTCCTTCGGCTTGCACCCAACCGGCTGCTTCGCCTTCATTTGTTTGTTCAAAAAAATCTGTTAGTGTTCCTGTTACTGCTCTTGCAGAAGTTTTTTCTTCAATTATTTCTTCTATTTCTGCTGGTGCTTCAATAATTTGTGTCATTGGCAGAAATACCATCAAAGCGGCCAACATCAGGGCTGTCTTTCGATATGTGTAAAGATGTGTCATAGTTGGCCACAAAGGGGGCATCATTTAACTTTAAGGCCGTACAAAAAATCAAGAATTAGGTGTTTTTAGTAAATAGCAGCGTGTGATTACTGATTATTAGCCGCTTCTTCAGACTGTGGTGTAATGAACTCCATGCTGCCGTTCCTATCGATGTGGGGTAGCGACAAAGTCGATGAATCATCTATCATTATGTGAATAGGACAAGAGCAAACTGGAGCGAGGTAATCCCTTCCTGTGCTAGTCATCACCAGTCTAATACCATGCCCTGCTGGTAAAATTGCATCTATTCCTTGGAATTCCATCATCATTACAATTTCTTGTCCTGAAATAACAGTTTGTGGTTCATAACCACCAGCATGATAGCGCAAATCCATTGTTGCATGGCCTAGTCTCATACCTGTTTCAGCATCTTGCATCTCAACGAAAATTTGGCCACCGTCGCCACTTGCATGTACTGTCATGTGCAGTCTTGTTAGACCTGAAATATGGGTATCGTTTTCAAAGCCTGGGCAGTCGATTTCCACTGTACCTGTATTTCCAATATTGCCAATAGTTGGAGCGCCCCCCACTGTGTCGCCTTGGGAATTACACTCATCAAATGTTATATCTGCCCATTCCTGATCTTGGGGTGGCCAAGACTCCTCCACTCTCCATTGGCCATCATTGCGTTGGATTTGGGCATGAAGGTCGGGTTTTGGACCTACTCCCTTGAGATAATATTCGAACCATTCAAAGAGGTCTTGAGCCCAGTCCCACCTAGTCATGTTGTGGATGGCCTCACCCCCATATCCGCTGTCCTGCGCATTGTGTTTTGTCCATTGGTCTGGATAGTTATGCTCCCATTGCCCTAGCATTCCTCTGACTTCATAACCTGCATCGATGTAATCCTGATACCAGTTGTGCCCTATTGGGCCCCCGAATACTTGGTGTGGGTCTACATTCCAATCCTGCATCCCCTGAACCCAGTAAACTGAGCCGTTCCAATTTTCAAAGGCCTTGTCGATATGGCTTCTTTCTTGGTAATAATTTTCCATGTATGGGTCAAGTTCTCCGGCGCCATATGTAACTGGTCCAGCAAATAACCCCTCAACAATATCAGGGCAAACATTGTCAAGGTCGTCGCCATTATAGTCTACTGTGCTTGAAAAATAATTCATGTGCATAACTTGACTTCTTGCTTCTGCGCTACCGTTTTTGTAAAGTAAAGGATGCAGGGCGGTGGTTCCTGATATCGGTACGATTGTTTTGAGGTGTTCACTTCCAAGTGCTGCTGCTTCCCATTGGGTTGCGCCTTCGTATGATTTGCCGTAAAGGCCGACATTTCCATTGCTCCATTCTTGCTGTCCCAGCCATTCTACTGCATTATGAATTCCGAGTCCTTCACCGGCGCCTCGGTAATCAAAACAGCCAGTTGATAGTTCAGTGCCAAATACAGATACTTGGGCGAATGCATAGCCATGTGGGATGAAATTTTCGAAAATAAATTCGCCCCGTCCTGCCCCTATGACGCTAGTATCGCCCGATTCTGAGCCTGGTTGTCCAAATGAGAAATATGGACTGATGACTGCAATGACTGGCACTTTTTCACCTTCTTCAGTATTACTTGGAAGCCAATATGAAAGGTGAGCTTCAGAACTATCTGGGCCGTTTTCCCAAATAGAGCTTGTATCGACTGTAATGTAAGCGTCTTGGACTTCTAGAGCGTGGTATGGCCCCTCTTCCAAAACATAAGAGAAGGTGTGATTCCATTTCCATTCCTCGGTATGGCGTTCTTCTAGGGGTGGATAGAATGGCTCTTCTTCTAGGTGATTGGTTATTTCTTCACTGCCAAAGCAGCCAGATAATGAGGTTAGAATGAGGAGGAGGACTAATGCGATGGGTGCGGCGCGTCCTGCCATGACTATTCCTCCGCGCCTATCTTTGAAGAACCACTCGCTTCTGGGAAAGAGGTTTTTGTGAGTGATTCGGACTCTTTCCATAATTGGTTTGCTACATTTTGATTGCTTGCTTTTTTCTTTATTGTTGCTTTTTTAGGATAGCCGGCGGCTTCCATAATTCCCCTTGGCCCCCAATATGGATATTGGATTGCGTCGGGGTCTGTGGCTGCTCTTAATGCTGGTAATGCGCCTTTTTTGGGTGCTTGAGTAAAAAATAATCCTAAGTTTCCAAGGGGAAAATGGCGGCCGAGTTTTGTCCTGCTTACTCCAGGGTGTGCTGCTAAAGAACGAGTCGTTGAATTTCTTGCTTGTAATTTCCTATCGAGTTCGATGGCAAACATTAGATTGGCAAGTTTGCTTTGGGCATAAACCTTCCAGCGGCTGTATCTTTTGCCTTTCCAATTTAGGTTGCCAAGATTTATTTTGCCTGATTTGTGGGCCATACTAGATAGTGAAACTATTCTGGAGTTTTCCGTTTTTTCAAGTAGTGATAGAAGTTGGTTCGTAAGTGCAAAATGGCCAAAGTGGTTGATTCCTATTTGATATTCAAAACCGTCTTCAG
>JAAZXA010000077.1 GCA_014240385.1 Methanobacteriota archaeon
ATCACAGCCGCACACGCGACAGGTAAGGATTTCACAATGTGAAATCCTGACTAAAGCAACCGCGTCCCACAATCCCCGCGCACAGCCCCAAGTACTTCACCAGGCTGACAAAGAACGATATTTACAGTCTTAGAATTAGCCCGCGCCTCAATCATTGCCTCAACCTTCGGCCCCATCGAGCCTGCAGGTAATTGTCCCTCATTCAATAATGCCCGAGCCAAATCAACATCCATCTCGGAAATAACTTCTTCACTATCTAAACCAAAATCTCTTCGAACAGCATCAACGCCTGTAGAAAATACCAACAAATCAGCCCCTAAATCAGATGCTAATAATGCACTAACTCTATCCTTGTCGATAACAGCAGCAATACCTCTGAGGTCCCCATCCATTACCACCGGAATACCACCTCCGCCAGCACAAATTACTACCGCATTTAATTCGAGCAAACTATTGATTACTTCCAAATCAAGTATTCTTAAGGGCTTAGGAGATGGCACAACTCTTCTCGGCCCATGTGCGGTGGTTGCGATATCCCAATCCATCCTTGCAATTGTATCCTCATCCAAAACAGGACCGACCGGTTTTGTTGGGGCAGCAAAAGCAATATCATCTTCAGCGACTTCTACTCTTGTTAGCACAACTGCAGTTCTTTCAGGACGACCTTTTTTCGATAAGTGGCTCTCTAAGTTCATTGATAATGTGTGTCCGATCATCCCTTGAGTTGCTGCTACCCATTCATCTAATCCGACTCGATTGCGCTCAATTAAGCAAGTTTCTTCCAACATTAGTAGGTCTCCAACCTGCGGCCCGTTTCCGTGAGTGATTAGCAGACGGTATCCTGCTTCAAGCAGATTTATGATGTCATCCATGACCTTTTCCAGGACTTCTTTTGAAGAATTTATTGAATTAGGATAACTGAGTGCATTTCCTCCAATTGCATATACTGCAACCCTCGTTTGCCGCCTTGAATCAGCAGTTGATTGTGAAATCACAAACTTTGGGAGGACTATGAACGCTTCAATGTTGAGCAAGATTGTATTAGCAACAATGCCATACATGCCATTGAAGTATAATCGCCGTCTGGAAGTGGCAGTTGAGTTGATTCTGATGGCCAAGGACTTGTGGATTTCCGATTTACAGAGTGGAGATATGGTTGAACAGGAGATTAGTATCCAAGGCTGGGTAAAACGCAGCCGTTCAAGTGGAAAAATCATCTTCATGAGCCTAAGAGATTCTACTGGAAGTATACAATGTGTGGCAAAAAAGGACACTTTAGATGAGCAGAAGTTTGCTGACCTGAAATCCGCATTGATTGAATCCTCGCTTGTCATTACTGGAACTGTAAAAGAAGACCAACGCTCTGGGGGCAATGAGATTTCTGTAACTGATGTTGAAATCATCGGTGCGGTAAATCCTGAAGCGCCATTCCCAATCACCGAAAGTGCAATGGCTGCAGCAGATGGTGGTGAAACGGAGTTCTTGCTCGACAACCGCCATCTCTACTTACGTACCAGCCGAATGACAACCATGTTGAAGATTCGTTCCAGTGTATTTGGTGCTATTCACTCTTATTTCCGTGGCCTCGACTTTGTTGAATACCAAGCACCATGCTTCGTGGCAGGTGCAGTTGAAGGCGGTAGTACATTGTTCGAAGTTCCATACTTTGGGCGTAAAGCATACTTGACACAATCTTGGCAACTATATGCTGAAGCAGCAATGCCAGCACTAGAGAGATTGTATACAATCGCACCCTCATTCCGTGCTGAAAAGAGCCGAACTCGCCGTCATTTGACCGAATTTTGGCATGCGGAAATGGAGATTGCCTGGGGCGGCAACGATGATGTAATGGCTCACGGAGAAGCATTAGTTCGCCATATATGTGCAACATTATTGGAAGAAAGAAGCGCTGAGTTAGAATCCTTGGGTAGAGATTTGGAGATGATTAGACGCTTCGCCGAAAACCCATTCCCTCGCATCCGCTATGATGAGGCTGTTGAGCGCCTGCAAGCCCTGGGCGTTGATATTGAATGGGGGGATGACCTCGATTACTCCAAGGAAAAAATACTAACTGCAGATTTCGACCTCCCTCATTTCCTAACCCACTACCCTAAAGTTGCCAAACCATTCTACCATCGCCCAGACCCAGAGGACGACAAATATGTTCTATGTCACGACTTACTAGCACCTGAAGGATACGGGGAAATCATCGGTGGTGGAGAAAGAACTTGGTCTGAACAAGAAATTCTTGAACGGATTGACGAAGAAGGAACTTCTAGAGAAGCCTATGAATTCTACATCGATGTCCGTCGCTATGGTGGTGTGCCTCATGGAGGATTCGGACTTGGAGTTGACAGAGTAATCGCTTGGTTGGCCGGTGCCGAACATATTCGAGAAGTGATCCCCTTCCCTAGAGACTCGCGCCGAGTCACTCCCTGAAATATTCTTGAATCGCTTTCAAAGCAAGGCCTAGGTCTCTTTCTTCAATAGATATTGTTGCCTCTTTAATTGGCCTATCATCCCAAGGATTGAAAGCGATTGAAAAACCAGATTTATGGAACATATCAATATCACCGGCAGAGTCACCTACTGATGCTGTATCGTTTTGGGAGATGCCAAGGCGGCGTTGTAGCATCTTTGTGATACTCCCTTTCCCCTGCATTTGAACTTGATAACGGCCCGTATCAGGAATAGTACCATCCGCATTTGTCAGCCAGCCATTGCAGAAAACGTGTAATTGTGTGTCAAATCCATTCATTCTACTAGCAGTGAAGCGATCTATCCCCCCCCATCTTCTTCTCCATTTTTTTGAAGAAGGGAATGCTGAAGCAATTTGCCTAGCACATTCTTGCATCCCTCCACTAATGATCGCAACTTGATGACCATCATTCAATAGACTCTGGATACACTCCTTCCAGTCCTTCATCATTGGACAATCAGCTAACAAGGAACGGAGATACTCATCTTTCAATTCACCTTCAACAGCAGAACGAATCAGATCAATATCAAGAATAATCCATTCCCATTCATTTAATTTGCCCTGATTATATAGAGTAAATGATTCTTCATTTGAAATCCCTAACTTGTCGTACACCCATTGCCAAGTTGACAGATGGTCAACGAGTACTCTGTCCATATCAAAACAAACTAACCCCACTCTCTCACCTCAATCATTACTCGGCCAATCATCATACTGACGCTGAATCTGACGTACCTGCTTACCTAGAATGTAGAGCATCAGGCTTGTCATCATAGCAAATAATCCAATCAGGGTAACTGCAGAAGTTGCCAATGTTACTCCGAGACTAATGGAGTTCATTTTCTCAAACTCACCAACTACATTACCCGTTAATCTGAATCCAATGATGAAGAAAATCAGTCCTGGTAAACCGAATAATATCAACGGATGTCGACTAGAGAGCATCCAATGGAAAAGTTGTGCAAAGCGAGATGCGGTTGCCAAAGATTCCCTCTTGGTGGGATGAATTGGCCGACTTGCCAAATGAACTCTAATATTAAGAGAAGAAGGTAAATCGATACAGGAATCTTCGTCTTTACACTTTGAAAGAGCCTTCAAACCATCCGGAGTTGCCGCTAAAAATTCTAATTCTGCTTCGCTGAAAAGTATTCCTTCAACATCTCCTGATTCTGCAACAGTATCGTGAGCAAGAGCCAAATTGATTGCTCTTCCTTCGTAAGTGCGATTGACATTGACTGGTAAGTCGCGCAGTCTCCAAGTATCAGATAGATGGATGACAAGGGTCATCTCCGCCTCATCCAACTTCAATAATTCACAAGCAATATCAGGAATCGAACAGTCCTTATCCATTGGGATAGTCTTGCAACCGGACTTCTCCGCTAAATCCAAAGTGGTATCTTTACTCCCAACATCGATGACCACAACCTCGTCTGCAAAGGTTTCTGCTCTAGTAATCGCAGAAACAATTCGTAGTTCCTTGTCGCGGGTCAAATAGACGATGCGCATCGGTATTCCCACCACTTGCGACATCGGGCGACGTGTCAATGCTTCGCCGTATCAGACGTTGAATTGATGGACTGAATACATCTGGCCCAACTCGTGTATCAAGATTGGCGGGTTTGTGTGGTCATGCCTGCCCGTAATGAAGCGGCGCATATTCATCAGGCAACAACCTCACTCCCCGAATGGATTGACCGAATCATCGTTGTAGATGATGGCTCAACAGATGAAACTGCATCCCTTGTAAAAAATGCAGAAATAATCTCAACAGGCGGAATCGGTGTCGGTGGAGCCATCGCAGCGGGTTATCAACATCTTGTCAAAAGTGAGAGCAAACAACGGTGGTGTGCAGTAGTCATGGCTGGAGATGGTCAAATGAACTCATCCGACTTACCAATTTTACTGGCACAAATTATCAATGGCCAAGCAGATTTCGTCAAAGGCGATAGAAGCGCCCATGAAGATGGCCTTTCTGCGATGCCAATCAGAAGAAGACTGGGAACTTGGTGGCTGAAGCACCTGACTAATATGGCAACAGGATTATCCATTCACGACCCACAATGTGGATACACTGTCTGCAACGATAGAATGCTTCAGAATTGGGATTTCAGCAATAATTGGAACGGCTATGGTTACCCAAATTGGTGGTTGCTTCAATGCATGGAGTATGACATCAAAATAAAGGAAGCACCTGTGAAAGCCGTCTATGAAGGCCAATCATCAGGTATCAATATCTTCACCTTCTTGCCAATGGTCTCTTGGATGCTTCTCAAGGGCCTATTTAGCAGAGGAGTGCGATGGTATCTACTTGGGCGGTCAAAGGCAACACTAACTCAACGAGCGACTATCAGCATTGGCTTCCTTGGGGGAAGTGCACTCCTCTTCAGTATTCCATTGATTGGACCGGTGGGGCTTTGTGGAATATTTGGCTTAGGGGTTGCAAGAAAAATTGACGCAACTTTACTTAGACAACTTGAAACCATACAGGTTGACCCAGTAGCATGAATTACAGAGCACTGCTGCTCACCTTAATGCTCATCACGAGCATGCTTTCTGGCTGCTTTGGTAGCGATGTTATTGAAGAAGAGGAAATAATAGAATCCCCATTCAACTTCGAAAAACCAATTCCAGATGGTGTTTGGTATCATTATTCTGGAGCAATCAATGCCCTAAACTCAACTGCTGTAGCAGCGGCTAATATTACAGCAAATCTAAGCGGTAATAATACTCCAATCTTTAGCAATGGCTCATACTATAGCATAGGCATGTCAACATTTGAGCCGACCATAGGAATAACCTCTGCAGATAATCTCTACATGGCATCTTATGGAAATGGGCCTGCTGGCTCAACTGCAGTCGTCCAATGTAGTGGGCTTATCGAAATGACTGAAACTCTCGACTATTCATGTATCAACGTCTATGATCCATTACTGCCAGTTCCAAATTCAAACGACCCTTACATCTATGTCGATAAATGGACCGACCGCATCATGAAATTCGACATGCATGCCTTATTGGGAATGACAGTGGAATGGTCGGATAACGAAGGTGGTAGTTTCAGCCCGCCAACTGTAGCAACATCTGTCTACTCAGTACAAGACCATCAGACCATTACATCAGCAAAATACCCTGCAGCACTTCACGAAACTACCTGGGTTTACTGTATCAATGGAAACGCCCCTCATCCACTTTGTTCATCATCATTCGATGGAGGGAGCACATGGAGTCCAGAGGTTAGCGGCGCCCCTCTTCTTTGTCAAAGCGGTGGACTTACAGCACACTTGGAAGGAGGAGTCAACGGTAATTTCTACCGAGGAAACATCGGCTGCAGTGGCGAGGGATATTCGATTTACCGCAGTACTGATGGAGGTTTCACTTGGAGTGAGCATCCTCTGCCAACCACAGAAAGTGGGACGGCAGATACTTGGAATGGCGAAGAAGCACAAGTCGCTGTTGATGATGAAGGAAATGTCTATGCTATGTGGATGGGTTATGACAACATGCCATATATTTCATATTCAAGGGATGCGGGAGATAGTTGGTCAGAAGAGATGATGATTGCTCCGCCAACCAACATTAGTGGCACTGGTTTCCCCGTAATCACAGCAGGAGGAGAAGGCAAGATTGCCATGGGTTATGTGGGAGAAGAAGGCTTGAATCAATGGCATGCTTACATGACGGTTATCACCGATGTATTTTCTGAAAACCCGCTGATGACAACGATAAGAATCAATGACATCAATGACCCAATCGACGTTGAACCTGATTGTGGCTACAACCGCTGCGGCGGATTAGGGGATTTTCTGGATATGTCGGTCGACCAATATGGGCGGCCTTGGTTTGGACTATCACATAATCTCGAGGACAAAGGCATCTTCGCGACCATCTCAGATGGACCATCATTAAGAGGCGATTTCGGGGCTCTTAACAGCATGCCAATTGGGGGCAAGCAAACCCTCTAAATTAGCAAAAAAAGTATGTCCGTCCGGACTCTTTCCAAGAATCACTGCCAACAAATCCGTCTTGGCATAATCAACCATTAGGTCGGTTTGGCGCGGTGCCTCTTTCTGACTTTCTAGAAGGTATTTAGGTTGATGAATTAGATTATTTTTCTAAGTCCTTTTTAGGAAACAATTTCATTGTTGAAACTTCGTTCAAAGGCACCATTCCTTTCTTAATTATCACCTTTCTGTCTTTACGGTTGGGCATGGTATGAGATGGGCATTTAGAAGAAAGATGACCCTTCTTTCGACAAATTGAACACCTATATTCTCCTCGGGTCATACCTTCTCAAGAAGGCCGATATCCTATAAATTATTACTCACTTTATTGAATTAAGCCTACACATTAGAAGACTGATTTGACTTTGCAGACCGGTTTTCCAATTTCAATAAACTGACTGAAGTAGACCATCCGAAACGTGCCAAAGGCACAATATCGAATGACTTTAGCCGAAAGAGTATCCGTGTGAAGGAGATATCCAAGAATTATCTCCGTTATTTGGGCCGCCTTGTTCGCTCAGTTTATCAATCATTTTCCTAAGCAAGAGCATTGGCTCAGAATCAGAAGGTGGTTGAGGGGGAAAGTTGAGAGATGGAATCTGAATCTGAATCTTGTTCAAAGCCAATTTTGGTATAATTTCATTGAGAATCTTTAGCACGAATAGATTGAATTCTTTATTCAGTTTCACATTTTCTTGCCCATGGTTATTCTCTGAATCCTCACATCTAGTGAACCACTCCTCATGGATGATTATTATCAGGCGCCACTTTCCAGAAGTGCTATTCTCTATGAATGCATGATCAAGTTGCCATTCGGTCCCTTCTTCCGAATGCATTGGCCTTGATGACTCTGATGATGCTACTGTGTAAATTGTCGAGATACTTCCTGCAAATCTTTGGAATAGACCACTAAGATAAGCGAAATCAAGATACTTTCGGCATAACGCAAATGTTTCAGGCATACTGACTACTTCATGGGATGCAACTTGAAGGTACCTCAGAGATGTGCGAATTAAATCAGTTTGAAGGGGTCCTCTATGTATCGTATACGATTGCATGAGTTCCCCTTTTACTAGTGGACGTTTGTGCGTCTGGATTTAGATGCTGTTTATGATGCTGAATGCTTGGATAGGCCCATCCGGATTCTGTCCAAATATCTGGACGTAGAACGCATCGAGTGCAAACATCTTCCAACCGGAACGTGCCAAAGGCACAATACGGGCTAACCTCCATCTGTACTATTGTTGTTCAAGTCACCAGATGTTGTGTTATTACCAGAATCAGAACCATCACTGTTTGAATCGTCCGTACTGGTTTCAGGATTATCGACATAACCATCGCAGTCCTCATCTCCAATATCTGCCTGATCTTTGCAAGTCTCGTCGACAACACCCATGAATACGACCATGTAATACCCGAACAGAAGTACGACAATCGCCACGAAGGTAGGGAGCACCCAGTTCCTATCTTTGGGTATGAAGTAAGATTTGAGGTCAAATGGTTCTAGTTCGCCATCACCTTTCTTCGGCTCGACATCCTTACGTCGTCGCACGGCTCTACGCTTCTTCTCCGGTTTCGGTTCTTCTACCAGCAATTCTTCAACGTCTTCCTCCACAGGTTCCGATTCTTCTTCCGTCAATTCTTCCACGTCTTCCTCCACAGGTTCCGATTCTTCTTCCGTCAATTCTTCCACGTCTTCCTCCACAGGTTCCGATTCTTCTTCCGCCAATTCTTCCATGTCTTCCTCCTCCTCTGACTCTTCATCAACTGTGTCATCTTTGCTCATTCAGACCACCCCCTTATCGGTGAAAATTACCACCATCAATGTCGCTACTACCAAGAACGCGGCAAATCCGATATTCGTCCACCGCTCAAGTTGTTTTGGATCTCCTTCTATTATCCATGTTGGATTAAAATCATCCTCAGGTGGTTGCATGGCAACTAGAACTTTCTTTTCAATTTCAAATGCTAATACTGCACCAAGGAGGAAGCCTGAGACTAATTGGGAAATTCCCAATATCGGTTGAAGTATTTCTGTGATGGTGGATACCGAGCCAGCCAGCGCCATGATAATCATCGCTCGGCTACCGCGCGGGAGATGGTTTGTTTGAATAAAACCAAATTTCACGCAGAGGAAAAGAATAATCAATGGTCTAGCTAATGATTGCATCACTCCATGAGTCAACAATGCGAATGATTCTGATACCGATGCTTCGTTCAAAATTGAGCCAATCAATTCGTAATCCACCGATTCCGACTGATAGAAGTAGTATCGTATCATTCCTGCGAACAGCACGAAAACAAGGAAGCCACCTAACAATTTTGAGCCTTGTTTGTTCAAGTGCATTAGTGCGCCTATGAATAATACGAATAAGGTCAAGCCAACGGTCACCAATTCAAAGTTCCATGTAAGTGAAGTGAATAGAGGGAAGGGATGTGCATAGGCTGGCCAATACGAATAGAACATCTCACCTTCGGTGAAAATGCCCATCCAGTCGAACCAGTTCTTGCCAGCCCACAGAGTGACTGCCATGATGGCGAATAGACCAGCCTTATCGGTGGTCTTCTCAAGATTGTCTTCACCACTGGTTTCAGAAGTCAGGAAATTCCAGCCTATGTAGGTGTAGATTATCATCATGATAATCACCGCTGGAGACATAGCGAACCATAGCCCCCATCCGGTCTCAGAATAGGCTGGACTGCCGTGTACAAACCATGCTTCTAGGAGATTTATTATCAGTAGAGCAACGAATATCTTGAGATATGTATCTCCTTTCTTGAACCACGGCATCGGAACGGTGAACATGGCTAGGAAAAAGGCCAGTACCCCAATTCTCCATAAATTCCAGACTAGAACTCCCATCAAATCAGTGATGAAGTCACCACCTTCTTGGAAATTATATCCAAAGGCCCCCGAAGCCCACTGATAGCCAAGGTGGCATAGTAGGAACCACAACATGAATGTCGCCCCCATACGCTGAGTCCATGTTCTGTCATCCTTCTTGAGATGAAGAATTAAGATGAATGTCAATAATAAACCATCTAACAAAGCGCCAACAACGGATAATGCCTCAACCATGCATGCTATTAGTCAATTGAATATATTAATCTTCTACCGGAAACTGATACTTTTGTTATTGTTGAAGCCTTTCGAGTGGTGGTGGTTGCTTGGATGGGCCCGTCCGGATTTGAGGCGTTGTTGCAGTAGAAATCATTATGATGGAATCTTGCAAACCGAGAATGTGAGTAGAACTCTTGAATTGGAACCTCCATCATTATTGGAAGATTTAATCAGGCCAATCGCAGGATTATTGTTGGGAATCGCCATTTTCTATTTCATTTTTGAAGACCCTCCTAGATTTGTATTGATTTTCTTTGCATTTATCATTACCTTAGATTTGACAACCAAGTTCTGGAAATATCATGATGGGAAAAGAACTAAGCATATATTTTTCATCAAAGATGGAGTGATGTCGTATTCCAGAAAAAGGGATTACACCGTTGAACATGAAGAGAAAATACCGGTCAATGAAATGATTCTTCAGTACCGTCAACACTCTCGTGCAAGAAACGTTGATAGAGAGGGCTCTGCATCGATTCTGAAATCCAGCGATGATGATTTCAAATTGAAGATTAAGGCGTTGAAATATAGATACAACATTGAGAAATTTATCGATTTTTTTTCAATGGAGAAGCAAGGAGACGAGCCCAATGAAGGAGTAGATGAATTGGCATATCATAACCAGTTCTGGGCTGTCAGACCCTCTCCCTCTGTTACAGCCGGTGAATCTGTAAAATCCGCAGATATATCCGCAGCAATCTCTCAGTTTGAATCAGGTCAGGAATGGGGCGGGATGGGTGCGGTATTCTCTGTTGGCTGGGTTGGAATGACGTCCATCGTTACCGTTTTGTTCCTTACTGCGGAATCCGGTATTATTGCGCACTTCTATGTATTACTGGTTCTGTCGCCATTTATATTGGTCAGCGTAGTGATCATTTACCATTGGATATCGAAACTACTTGGTTCGAACAGTGAACAGGCGATTGATGGGGAAGTGCAGCAAGAAACAGTACATGAAGTAGAAGATGAACAAGGAGCCCCCCCTCAAGAGGAGGAGGTCCTGCGTGCTACTGCAAAATCCAAGCAAGAGTGATGAGCTGAATGCTTGGATGGGCCCGTCCGGATTTGAACCGGAGTCCAAGCGTCCCAAACGCTCGAGTATTGGCCAAGCTAACCCACGGGCCCAATGGCTCGCCCACCAGCGACCCCATCATAAGACTTCAGTCGAGAACTTGCCACTCATCTTCACTCAACTTCAACAACAGTCCTTGCGAATATGCCATTTCAATCAAATCCGCTGCCCGTAGAGTAATATTCATCTTTGCCAATGACTTGACTACATTTTCTGGCCTAATAATCCCATCAACAGCAGCACTGAGAAGACATTTTTTTAGACGATAAGCATCATCTTCCCGAACTGAGGCAATAGGCTTGGATGTCATCTTCTCTGATAGTTTTGATTTCAAATGTTCAGGAACATTGGCCAAGGAAATCTCATTTTGCAATTCTTGCTCATTAGCAGCATGGGAAATTATCTCAGTTTTATCATTAGCAAATACACCACATCGACTACATTTCCCCTTTGTGCCTGCCTTTCTGCCAAAGCATTGGGCACAACCAGCACACCGTAAGACCGTCCAGGGTGGCGTATCCATCTTGATTCCCTACAATGAAAAGTCCATTCCAGCATCAGCCTCTCTTGTTCCCGAATTGCGAACAGGTCCTGCTGGTGCCTTGCTGCCAAAGGAGGGATCTGTATCCTCAGCAGCCTTGGTTGGTGGACCGCGAACTCTTCCTCGACTTCCCATTCCAATGTTTAGACTATCAGGCATGATCAATGCAGCCATCGCAACTCCATGATGGCCTTGGGCTGCTGTCACTTCATCAACTGCAACATCAAAGGCAGTTACTTCTAAGTCACGACTAGCCAACCTTCTTTGCAGGTTGCGTTTTAGGAGAGATTCTGTTTCTTCGTAATCAAGATCAGTGGCAAGGGTTGAGACGATTGCACATTGGTCACCTTCTGGAGTTTCTGCTGCTGCCCAAGCAACGCCTGCACTGCCAACACTACGGTCCTGTGCTGTTGCAATAGCGATGTGGCACTCTACTAGGGAACCCATTGGTAGATCACTTGGTTGCACAGCTTCAAACCCAATTGGCAGCATTGCACCTTCGACTCGAATAAGGCGGCAATCGCCTAATCCTAGGTCGACTAGTCCTTGGTCAAAAGCATCTTCTTGATTCTCACCAAATGGCGCAACAGAGGTCATCAACCAGCCAGGGGTTGACTTTCCTGAACGGCGCTTTGGTATATCATCCAAGGGGGGCATGGCATCAGGACAGCGAAGGGGTTCATGAACAGAATGGTTCCTCGGTGCAGGTAATGAGGTCGCGAGATTTGCTCATTGGTGGCAGTATTGCTAGCCTCATCATATTACTTGCCATCGGCAGAAGTGCTGATGGAATTGAAGGTGGCACTGTGTTCATGCTACTGCTTTTTGGCCTCCTGCTGGTCGGAATTATTGTCCTTAAGACCAGCAAAAAGCAAGAGAGGCACACTTCAACTGAAGGAGTCCTCAAACACAATGAGGCAACAATCGAGGCTAACTTAGCAGAAACTAAAGAGAACCTCAAAGATCCCCTCGATGAGGGTTTTGATATCCCTCTCTAGACCAAACGCACCGTTTCAAGGTTCTTTGGGGCCCAAGTTCTCATGTTGTATTTTTCACGCAAGGAGTGGCCTAATTCATTGCACTTGTGATAATCTCCATGATGGCAAATGACGTTCTTGGGTCTTGGGCTCATTTCTGATACGAAATCCATTAGTTGCTTTCGGTCTGAATGGCCGCTGAAACCATCGATAGTAACCATTTCGCAACCAATTTTAACGATTTCAGTTCGTCCATCGAT
>JAAZXA010000078.1 GCA_014240385.1 Methanobacteriota archaeon
AAGTGCACATTCAGCAGGATATTATGAGACACCGCGCAAAATTACTCTGATAGAAATTGCAAGAGAACATGATATTTCAAGATCAACTCTCGCAGGCCACTTGAGGGCAATTGAGAAAATAACAGCAGATTATCTAAGAAAAAAACTCGATGGCATTAGTTGAATAATGGTGGCCATACAGCACAGTCTATGGAACAGGATGATTTGGCCGCTCGCTACCGTGCAGAGGCAGAGGAGTCCGTCCGTATCGAGGCAAAAAAGCGTCTTGAGAAATCAATTCCTGCAATAGAGAGGATTCGTTTGCAGACAGCCTCATTGAAAACTTTAGTTGAAGAAGACGTTGAAACTTTCATCAAGGCCTGTTTTGTTCGCTTGGGTCCAGTAGCAGCAGCATTGGATGGACATGGAGGAGTAATTGCCTTAGTAAGTCATTCACATACAACTGATGGACTAGACCTTGTCCTCGACCTAACAGGGGCTTGTTTGTCTTGTGGGGCTGCACCGGGGACCTTGTCAGGAGTTAAAGAAGACCTCGAATCTGATGAAGAAATATCGGCAATAAAATTTAGTGTTGCCTTACTGGATACATTTGATGAATTGGGTAGAGAGTTCATTCTTGCCCATGGAAATGTGGAATTTGTGTGAATCTATCTAATGCACAGTTTGATGAAGGGTATTCACCCCCACAATTTGAGAACATGCCTACTAATTGCGTACTCAGTATTTCTGACTTACACGTTTCAGTCGATGGAACTGCTGTCATCAAGGGTTTATCATTGGAAATTCAGAAGGGGGAGGTTCATGCCATCATGGGGAGAAATGGGGCCGGAAAGTCAACTCTTGCAAACGTTTTGATGGGCCACCCCGCTTACGAAATTACTCAGGGAGAAGTCCATTTCAATGGAACTCCTTTGGCTGAACTTGAAGTTTTTGAAAGAGCGAGGGCAGGGATGTTTCTTTCATTCCAATATCCACAAGCAATTCCGGGGGTGCAAGTCGGTACTTTCTTGAGGAAATCAGTTCAAGTAGTACGCAAAGATGATTGCCCCACTAATCGCGAATTAAGAGATGAAATAAAAGCGGCGATGAAAGTTCTTGGGGCTGATAATTCATTTTTGGCAAGATATGTTAATGACGGGTTTTCAGGTGGCGAAAAGAAGAGATTGGAAATCCTCCAGATGCTCTTACTAAAACCCAAGTTAGCTGTCTTAGATGAAACCGATTCAGGACTTGACATAGACGCACTCAGGATGGTCGCAGATGGAATTAACAGCATTGTTGATGATGCGGCATGTTTGGTGATTACCCATTACCAAAGACTTCTAGACCATGTTAAACCATCACATGTACATGTCATGATAGATGGCACAATAGTCAAAGAAGGCGGCCCAGAACTTGCAGTTCAAGTCGAGAATAAGGGATATGACTGGCTTGAGCCAGCAAATGCATGAGGGATAAATATGAGTCAAGATGCAAGAGATGCAGTTGGAGATTACCGCTATGGGTTTCATGATCCAGAGAATGCAACTATACGCTTTGATTTCGGGCTTTCAGAACAGGTAGTCAGGGATATTAGCGAATTGAAGAATGAACCTGAATGGATGACAGAAATTAGAGTTAAGGCATTCATGCACTTTATTTCTCGCCCAATGCCAGATTGGGGAAATAGTGAGATGTTGAATAGTATTGACTTTGAGAAAATTTGTTATTACCTAAAGTCCAGTAAAGGCTCTGAAACTGATTGGGATGAGGTACCTGAAGACATAAAGAACACTTTCGATAAGTTGGGTATTCCTGAGGCAGAGCAAAAATGGCTTGGTGGAGTAACCGCTCAATATGAGTCAGAAGTAGTCTACCACAGCATCCGAGAGGATTTGGAAAAACAAGGAGTCGTGTTCTTGGACATGGATAGTGGTTTGAGAGAATATGAAGACATTGTCAAGCAATACTTCGGCAGTGTAGTTCCATATAGCGACAACAAGTTCTCTGCCCTTAATACTGCAGTTTGGTCAGGAGGTTCATTCCTTGTCATTCCTGAAGGGGTTCATGTAGAAATGCCTGTGCAGGCGTATTTTAGAATCAATGCAAAGAATATGGGTCAATTTGAACGAACTTTGATAATCGCAAGACCAGGAAGCAGCGTCCACTACATCGAGGGATGTACAGCCCCAACTTATTCCTCAGATTCTCTCCATTCAGCAGTAGTTGAATTAATCGCTGAAGAAGGAGCACATATTCGATATTCAACCGTCCAAAATTGGTCAGCCAATGTCTATAATTTAGTGACCAAGCGTGGGGTTGCTTACCGAAACTCAACTATTGAATGGGTTGATGGAAATATTGGTTCACGTTTGACTATGAAGTATCCTGCAGTTATCTTGAAGGGCGAAGGCGCCCATGCAGAAGTCATATCTGTAGCATATTCTGGAGAAGGGCAACACCAAGATGCGGGCAGTAAGGTCCACCATTTAGCACCAAATACAAGCAGTAGAATTCTAGCAAAATCGATCTCAAAAAACGGAGGCCGCTCCTCTTACCGAGGATTAGTCAAAGTTTCACCAAAAGCACATAACTGCAAAGTTAGTGTTGTTTGTGATGCCTTATTACTCGATGAAGATAGCCGCTCAGATACTTATCCAACAATGGAGGTAGCAAACCAAAGTTGCATCGTTGAACACGAAGCAAGTGTTTCCAAAGTATCAGGTGAACAATTATTCTACTTAATGAGCCGAGGACATAATGAAGAGCAAGCAATGGGGATGATTATCAACGGTTTCTTTGAGCCTTTCACCAAGGAACTTCCATTAGAATATGCTAGTGAACTGAATAAGTTGCTGGAAATGGAAATGGAAGGTAGCATTGGATGAAGCAAGGAGGTGGGCCGATGAGCGAGTCATACTATGCAACATTGGAGATACCCTCTCAGGCTCTTCACGCATGGAAGTATACACCCTGGAAGAAACTTCATCCAACCGGGAAATTAAATGAAGTTCCAGATGACTTCTTAGAGGCTGAAGTAGTTATTTCGATGATGGATGGGTCAGAACTGCCATCCGGTATTTCACTCATCAAAACAGTTTCAGATGATAATTCGTTATTTCGGTATGATGATAAAGCCGTGGCATTTTTACTGGCTGCTCGCAATGGCAATACTTGGAAATTAAACATCGAAGAAAACACCGTCATTTCTAGTCCAGTATTTGTTTCCATCAGAGCCAGCGGTCATTTATCGATTAGTCATATTCAAGTTCAAGTTGGGAATAATTCCGATGTCGAAATAATTTGGTCTCTCTCTGGAGAAGCAGGTTGGTTTGGATTACTAAGAGAGGGGATAATCGGTCATGCTTGCCATTATCACGAAGGAGTGGAACAGGATTTATCACCATTCAGCACCTTTCTCAGGACTGAATCTTGGAACGTGGGACGTGATTCAACAGCGACTTCGGGACTCCTATCACTGGGTGGAGAACTAGTTCGCAGCGACTTAAGAACAACCCTTGGTAAAGGTGCGACTTACAAACAATTCATTTCCAGTAATAACAAAGGGAATCGAAAGGATAACCACCACTTGCAATTAACTCACCCAGTAGGAAACAATCAGAGTGAGTTAGTCATCCACAACTCTTGTGATGGTAAAAGTAGAGCAATATCAACGGGTATATTGACGATAGCCAAGGGCGCTGATGGAAGTGATGCAAGTCAAATCTTCAAGAATCTCCTGCTCTCTAAAAATGCAAGGGCAGATTCCATTCCTGAACTAGAGGTATTGGCAGATGATGTTAGTGCAGCACATGGAGCCGCAAGCGCTCCACTTGACCCTGAGCAAATGTTTTACTTGATGAGCAGAGGCTTGGATAGCGAAGAGTCAGAATCTCTAATAGTCGGTGGATTCTTAATAGCCGCATTTAAAAAATTACCACGTGATTCGGTAAGTGATTGGTTAAAAGGTAGGCTTACAATACATTTAGATTGCAATTTACTGGAGTAGTAAAGATGGTGTGGTCTATTGATGATTGGCCCGGGCCAATTGCTCTTTCTGTGGAGGATGCACGCAAAGACTTCCCCATTCTACAGAGGAAAGTCGGAGATGGAAAGAAACTAATTTATTTGGATAATGCAGCTACTACTCAAAAGCCTCAGCAAGTGATTGATGCGATGAGTGAATATTACCGCAACAACAATTCCAATGTCCATAGAGCCGCTCATACTTTGGCAAGTGAGGCTACAACTGCTTACGAGGAAAGCCGATTGAAACTCAAGCATTGGTTTGGAGCAACGCAATCACGTTTGGTCTTCACCAGTGGAACAACCGAATCCATCAATTTAGCGGCTCATGCATGGGCAAGAACAAATCTCGCTGAAGGAGATGTAATTGTATTAACTGAAATGGAACACCATGCGGATATTGTTCCATGGCAAATGTTGGCTAAGGAAAGAGGAGTTGAACTTCGTTGGACTCCATTTGATTTGGAGACTTTTGAACTTGATATGGATGCATTTGCAATTGCAGTAAAGGGGGCAAAACTTGTTGCTTGTGTACACACTTCCAATGTACTTGGAGTTAGAAATCCGATAGAGGAAATAATTCATCTAACTCATGAAGCCGGTGCAAAATTAATCCTTGATGCAGCCCAAGCAGCCCCTCATGATCGCCTTTACTTTGAGGAGTTAGGTGTCGATATGTTAGCGATATCTGCCCATAAGATGGGTGGACCAACTGGTATTGGGGCTCTAATAATAAATGAATCAACATTCCAACAAATGAAACCATTCATGGGTGGTGGTGATATGATTAGAGAAGTTCACTTGGACCATTCCACCTATCAAGAAAATGAGCATATGCTGGAGGCTGGCACACCTAAAATAGCCGAAGCAATAGGCTGGGGGGCAGCCATAGATTGGATGGCACAATGGGATATTGATAGTATACATCAACATGGGCTATATTTGGCCCAAAAAACCGTTGCTGGATTGAGAAAAATCCCAGGTATGAAAATTTACGGACGACATGCAGAAGGTGATGGTGCAGTGGTCTCATTCCTTCATGATAGTCTGCATGCAAATGATTTAGCGGCATTTCTAGATGCGAGAGGCTTCGCCATTCGAACCGGCCATCACTGTGCCCAACCATTATTGAGGAAATTCAATATCGCTGCAACTAACCGAGTTTCTTATTGGCTCTACAATACAGAGCATGAGGTTGATAAATTCATCACCGCAGTAACTGAGATTTGCAATAAATATGCTTGAGTGGTTTTGATTATGGAAACTGTAGAATGGCCTGATAAATTGTTAGAAATCATTGAGGACTTCTCTGCCGCTTTTGATATTTCAGAGCGTTATGAGATGCTCTTTGAATTAGCAGAAGAAGTTGATGAATTGCCAATTTCAGAATGGAGCTCATCAACCAAAGTCCATGGTTGTCAATCTGAAGCACATGTATTAGCATGCTTGAATGAGAATGGAAGTTTTCATCTTCGGGGGGCCGCAGATTCAAAATTAGTTCAAGGTTTAATTTCAATCACCGCTACCGCACTTGAAGGCCGAAGTCTTGCAGAAGTAGCAACCTTTTCCCCAACCTATGTCGAAGAAATGGGTTTGAAAGATGCATTATCACCTTCAAGAGCTAATGGTTTTCTAAATATGTTCAAGAAGGTACAGCATGAAGCAGCATTATTGGGGGAGTGAAGATGGTCGATGCGGAAATGGTCAAAGAATCTATGCAGAGTGTTGAAGACCCTGAGTTAGAGATTTCTATCGTAGAATTAGGATTGGTTTATGCCGTTCGCTTTGAAGACAAGGATGGTGGCTTACATGCAGAAGTGGACATGACTTTGACTTCACCAGGTTGTCCAATGGCTGCTGAAATAATGGCTGCTGCTCATATGGCTGCTCTATCAACTGAAGGTGTTGATAGTGTTCACATTAATTTGATTTGGAGTCCTAGATGGGATGCGAAAACCCATGCTTCTGAAGATGCTTTGATGGATATGGGCATTTGGTAAATCAACTCCACTATTAATGGAGAGAGCAAGAAAAACATCAAAAAATCTTCTTTTGCTGATGTTAATTTGAATGTCAACAATGATTTCTAATCCGGATCATAATCAATAATTGAAGCCAACCAATACTCAGCATCTCGTCGCGAAGTTCCTTTTCTTCTGGCAATATCCATTACTTGTGTCTCATCAACCCGATTAATAGCAAAATAGTGGGCCTCAGGATGTGCCAAATATATCCCAGACACTGAAGCAGCAGGGTAAGTAGCAAATGAATCGGTTAGAATAAATCCATGTTTTTCTGCTTCAAGTAAGTCAAACAAGAATCTCTTCTCGCTATGGTCGGGGCAGGCTGGATAGCCGAAAGCCGGTCTTATTGAGCGATAATCCTCCTTTAATAGAGTCTGTAAATCGGTATCATCACTATCGCCGAATCCCCACGATTTTCTTGCCCTTGAATGCAATAGTTCTGCACTTGCTTCTGCCAATCTATCTGCAATGGCTTTTGCCATTATTGAAGAATAGTCATCATTTTCACCTTCAAACTGTTTACACATTTCTTCTGCGCCATGTACCGAAACTGCGAAGGCACCGAGATGGTCTCCATCTGGGCAAATAAAATCTGAGAGCGAATAATTTGAGGATTTCGAATGGTCCCTCTGTTGGCGCAGCATAACGAATTTCCCAAGTGTAGAGTCCCCAGTAGTCGAACGGACATGAATATCATCACCATCTGAATATGCTGGCCAAAACCCTCTGATTGCTTTAATTTCCAGCAGTTTTTCAGAGATAATATTCTGCAACATTTTCTGTCCATCTTCGAATAACCCTCGAGCAACTTCACCTTTTTCATCATCATCTAGAATTGCCGGATATCTTCCTTTCATTTGCCAGGCGGTAAAGAAGAAAGTCCAGTCGATGTAAGTTGCCGCTTCTTCCAAACTGATTTCTTCAATGACTAATCCCAGTTTATCGGGGGTTGGTATCGTTGAATCATCAAAAACTAGACTTGGAGCCCTTGCCTTTGCCTTGTCAAGGCTGAGTAATGGGTTGGCCATTTTCTTTTGGTGAAGTGCAGTTAAGCGCGCTTCTTCTTGTTCTAATTTCGTATTAAATTCAATCCTTCTTTCATCATCTAGGAGATTTGAGAGAACACCAGATACCAAAGATGCATCCTTGACATGTACTACTTCATGCTGATATTTTGGAGATATTCTAACTGCTGTATGCTGCCTTGAGGTAGTTGCACCACCAATGAGCAGTGGAGTTTTCATATCTCTGCGTTGCATTTCTGCCGCCACTCTCATCATCTCATCAAGAGATGGAGTGATTAGGCCTGAAAGGCCAATGATATCGGCTCCAACTTCATCTGCCTTTGCCAGTATTTCTTCGCATGAAACCATAACACCAAGGTCATGTACGAAATAATCATTGCATTGGAGAACGATACCTACGATATTCTTGCCGATATCATGAACATCTCCCTTGACAGTAGCCATAACAACTTGGCCTCTGCCTTTGTGCACATCACCTTCTTTTTGCATGAATGGTTCAAGATAAGCGACGGCTTTTTTCATGACCCTAGCACTCTTCACAACTTGTGGTAAGAACATCTGGCCAGAACCGAATAATTCACCAACCACGCCCATTCCTACCATCAATGGCCCCTCGATAACTTGCAGAGGTTCTTGCAATATCGCCAAAACTTCTGCAACATCGCTTTCTACGAATTCGGAGATTCCATTTACCAATGAATGAGATAATCTTTCCTCAACAGGTAGTGTCCTCCATTGTTGAGTTTCTTCTTTGCCTTCTTGCTTCCCTGAATATTTATTCGCAGAAGCAACCAATCTATCTGTCGCATCATCTCTTTTATTCAATACCACATCAATTGCCAATTGTTGAAGTTCAGGGTCCACATTTTCCAAAATTGTTAGGTGAGCAGGGTTGATAATTGCCATCGATAACCCAGCATCAATAGCGTGTTTGAGAAATACTGCATGAATAGCAGACCTAACTTGGTCATTTCCTCTGAACGAGAATGACAGGTTGCTAACTCCTCCACTAACCATTGCACCAGGACACTGCTCTCTTATCGAGGAAGTGGCTTCAATGAAGTTGATAGCATATTCATTATGCTCTTCCATTCCAGTTGCAATTGCTAAGATATTTGGATCATGAATGATATCTGTTGGATGGAATCCGGCATCTAATAGCAATTGATGTGCTCTTATTGCAATACTGACTTTTCTATCAATTGTATCTGCCTGCCCTTTTTCATCAAAACCCATGACGACAACAGCCGCTCCGTAGCGCCGAATTTCCTTGGCTTGGCGGAGAAACTCCTTTTCTCCTTCCTTTAGTGAAATAGAATTTACAATTGGTTTTCCTTGAACACATTTCAAGCCGGCTTCGATAACGCTCCACTTGGAGGAATCAATCATCATTGGAACGCTGCAGATATCTGGTTCTGTGGCGATAATATTGAGGAACTTTGTCATCATCAACTCGCTGTCAATTAGGCCTTCATCCATGTTGACATCGAGTATATTTGCACCATTTTTTATTTGGTCTGCTGCAACTTCAACTGCGGCTTCTAAGTCATTTGAACTTACCAATCTCCTGAATAGAGCTGAACCGGTAATATTGGTTCGCTCTCCAATCATCACCATATTAGAGTCATTTCGAACAACAAAAGTATCGAGTCCTGCATAACTAGGAAGGCGTTCATGTGTAGGTATTTCTCGGGGTGAGATTCCCTTCATTGCCTGTACAATTGCTTTGATGTGTGGGGGAGTTGTTCCACAGCATCCGCCGACTAAGTTCAACAATCCGTCCTTTGCTAAGTGTTGGATGTGAGCAGCGGTGATTTCGGGAGTTTCATCAAAGCCTGAAGGAGAAAGGGGATTTGGTAAGCCAGCATTTGGATAAATGTGGATATTGGTATCAGCAATTAGAGAGAGAGTCTGTAGTTTACCTCGCAATCCAGATGCGCCGAGTCCACAATTCAATCCAACACAGATTGGTTTTGCATGTCTAATGGTCTCCCAGAAAGCTTCGACACTTTGTCCAAATACGGTTCGGTCTCCTCCTTCTTGAATGAAAGTAACCGAGATAATAATTGGTAATTCAATTTCAAGTTCTTCAAACACATCGAGAGTAGCTTTTATTGCAGCCTTTGAATTCAAAACGTCGAATATTGTTTCTATCAGGATAATGTCTGAGCCCCCGTCAATCAGGCCTTTTACCTGCTCAACATAGGCTGCATAGACCTCGTCCCAAGTAGAGGCTCGAGTTGAAGCATCATCTACATCAGCAGATGCTGAAAGTGTGATATTAGTGGGCCCAATCGCACCTGCAACAAAACAAGACCTACCACTACTTTCAGAGCATTCCTCCGCAGCCTCTCGAGCAATTCTAGCCGCAGCAAGGTTCATTTCATAGGCCAAATGGGAAAGTCCGTATTCAGATTGAGCAATACTTGTGGCGCCGAATGTATTTGTTTCGACAATATCTGCTCCTGCTTCAAAATATTGAAGATGTACTTCCTTGACAACTTCAGGTTTTGTTAGAACAAGCAAATCGTTGTTTCCTTTAAGGTCGATTTGATGCTCCTTGAGGGACTCATTTCTAAAATCCTCCTCCTCAAGACCATAGCGTTGTAGCATGGTGCCCATCGCACCATCGATGATTAGGATACGTTGTTTTAGTAATTCCTTGAAGGTGGATATACGCGAGGCGTCCATCTCCATCAACCATCATTCAGTACCTGTAGTGTTCAGGCTTGTAGGGTCCAGACTTTGGCACGTTGAGATATTCTGATTGTTCCTCAGTCATCGTTGTCAACTTACAGCCAATTTTTTCTAAGTGTAATCTTGCAACCTCTTCATCGAGGTGTTTTGGTAATATGTAAACATCATTCTCGTAAGTTTCTTTGTTCTTCCAAAGGTCCATCTGCGCCAAAGTCTGGTTGGTGAAACTATTGGACATGACAAAACTTGGATGCCCAGTTGCACAACCAAGGTTGACTAAGCGACCTGAGGCCAAGAGGAAGATACAATTTCCAGCAGGGAAAGTGAACTTGTCAACTTGAGGTTTGATATTTAGGCAATCAACATCTTCTCGTGCTTCCAAGGCATCAACCTGAATTTCATTGTCAAAGTGACCAATGTTGCAAACAATTGCTTGGTCCTTCATTGCTTCCATGTGTGAAAGAGTGATGACATCCTTGTTCCCAGTGGTAGTAACATAGATGTCTGCAGTTCCCAATGTATCTTCGACAGTCTGAACATAAAAGCCTTCCATTGCTGCTTGAAGAGCACAGATTGGATCAATTTCAGTTACGATGACTTTTGCCCCCATTGCTTTCAATGCCTGTGCAGAGCCTTTTCCAACATCCCCGTAGCCACAAACAACGGCAGTTTTACCCGCGATCATAACGTCAGTAGCACGCTTTATTCCATCGATAAGTGATTCACGGCAGCCGTATAGATTGTCGAACTTTGACTTGGTAACCGAGTCGTTAACATTGATTGCAGGGAAAAGCAAAGATCCTGATTCAACCCACTGGTATAGTCTGTGAACGCCTGTAGTTGTTTCTTCAGAAACTCCCTTGCACTCTTCGACAATCGATTTCCAATATGATGGTCTTTCGGAATGAATTCTCTTCAACAAATTCTTGATAACTTGTTCTTCGTGATTTGTGGTTTCCTCGTTAACCCAGTTAGAGCCATTTTCTAATTCATAACCACGATGAAGGAGAAGTGTTGCATCTCCACCGTCATCGACAATTAGTTGAGGGCCAAGTCCATTTCCATGGTCAAGCGCTTTGAATGTGCAATCCCAGTATTCTTCCAAAGTTTCTCCCTTCCAAGCGAATACCGGAACTCCAGTTACTGCAATTGCGGCTGCAGCATGGTCTTGGGTTGAGTAAATATTGCAACTTGCCCAACGTACTGATGCGCCCAGTTCAACTAGGGTCTCAAGAAGCACTGCGGTTTGAATTGTCATATGGAGTGAGCCGGTCACTCGTACTCCAGCCAAAGGTTTCTCTACTGAATATTTAGCACGAACCGACATTAATCCAGGCATTTCATGCTCTGCGATGTCAATTTCTTTACGTCCCCAGTCTGCAAGGCTGATATCAGCTACTTGGTAATCTTCTGTCTGCAAATTGTTCTCCTCCTTCATCAACATTGAATCAATCCTTACTTGTTTTGTAGAATAGCAATTCTTGCTTGGTCAAGTGCTTCCCAACTGAATCCACCATCTTCTTCTGGAACTCTGCCAAAGTGTCCGCCAGCAGCGGTTCGCTTGAAGATTGGTTTGAGTAGCCCGAGATCTGAAATAATTGCTGCTGGGCGGAAATCGAAGGCTTTGGCTAAGCGTTCTGAAATCACAGAGTCAGGAATACTTCCTGTGCCAAATGTCTCTACCTTTATGCTGACGGGTTCTGCAACTCCAATAGCATATGCGAGTTGGATTTCACATCTCTGTGCAAGTCCTGCAGCGATAATGTGTTTTGCAGCCCAGCGCGATGCATAGGCTGCTGACCTGTCTACTTTGCTTGGGTCCTTGCCGCTGAATGCACCTCCACCATGGCGCCCCATTCCACCGTATGTATCAACGATAATCTTGCGACCTGTTAGACCTGCATCTGCATGAGGCCCACCTTTCTCAAAGCGCCCTGTGCCATTTACAATAACATTAGTTTGCTCATCTATTAATTGAGATGGGATGACTTTGTTAATGATGTGCTCGACAATTTGGCTCTGTATGTATTGTTGTTCTTTGGACTCATCCCCATCAAACATATCGCGTAGGTCATCGTGTTGAATCGCAACAACAACAGTTTCACAACGGGTTGGCTTTCCTTCTTCAGAATACTCAATTGTTACTTGGCTCTTGGCATCTGGCCTTGCCCATTCAAGGGTTCCATTCAGACCAGCAGCACTTAGAGCCATTGTCAATCTTTGACTGAGTAATATTGGCAGAGGCATGTAAAACCCCTTCAGTTCATCCCATGATTCACTTTCATCTGTTGCATATCCAAACATCAGACCTTGGTCGCCAGCCCCTTGAGATGCAAACATGCCTTCTCCTTC
>JAAZXA010000033.1 GCA_014240385.1 Methanobacteriota archaeon
CGATTACGAGTGGCATTATTAGTCAACATGGGAACCATTGTCGGGTGGCTTTACCTTGTCCCACTGGTCATCATCTTCAACTACCCAATTTACGATGCGGCTTCACAGTCAACCCGACCAATCTTAGAATATGCTCTTTTGTACGGTGGTGAGGCTCCGCTCTCAATTATTGCATGGAAGACCGTTGTCAGAATGATCGCAATCGGTTCAATTGTCGGTGGGGGTGTGTTTGGATTGCTGAAGATGTGGAGAACTTTCGTTTCCATCGGCAAGGATATTGCAGATGCATTCCGCGGCGAATCTGGTCAGGAATATATCGAAGGAAAAGGCTGGTATGAATGGCCATTGAAGCATATCCCAATATTTATGATAATAACAGCAATTGCCATGATTACCATCTTTATGTTGGGTGGATTTGGTTTCATTCCTTCCGTTTTATTTGCGGTCATCCTATTATTGACCACTTTCTTACTCGGTGCAATCGCTGTACGTGTCATGGGTGAAACTGGAATCGAGCCAGTCAGTGGAACTTCATTCATTGTACTACTAATGCTAATGGGATTATTCCTGACTTTCGATGATTCGTTGGGCTTGACAAGCGAAGAAGCAATCTTGCTTGGACTGGTTGGAACAACTGTATTCGGTTCGGCAATTTCAATGTCAGGAACCGTAGTTGCAGATTACAAAAACAGTCTCTACATAGGAAACCGCCCTTACCACATTTCTAAGGGCAATATTATGGGTGTCGTTCCTGGTGCAATTCTTGGAGCAGGTGTTGCAATATTCCTGTCAAAGATGTTAGCAGATGGGACGATTGATTTGGCAGCAACTCAGGCAAATGCCTTTGCAACTTTCACTGTTCTTCTTTCTGAAGGTCAAGGAGACCTGACATTACTAGGACTTGGTTTCCTGCTAGGAGTCTTTGTTGAATGGTCGACTGGAATGGGTACTTCTTTCGGGTTGGGGATGTACCTAACTGTTCCACATACCTTACCAATGCTAATCGGTGGAGGAGCCCGAGATTACTGGGAAGCCAAGCGGCTTAATCCACAAATCGAGAAGATAAGAGAAGCAGAAGGCTCTTCGATTGCCGAAAAGAAACGTGCTCTAATCTTACTAGGTACCTTCATGATTGCTGCGGGATTGTTGACAGGCGAAGCCTTCTTTGGTACTGAAGCCTCAATTTTTGCCTTTGTGGATACTATCGGCTTTGAGCCTGCGATCTATGAAGGAGGGCTCTTGGTTAATTCAGGCTCACCTTCTTTTGTTGATCAATGGTTCAGCAATGCGGATGCCCCAGGGTGTGACCTAGCAGGTAATGAGTGCGGAACCATAATTGGTAGTTCTTGGCAATATCTAAGATTAGTGGCATTCATCGGACTTAATGCAATCATGGCCTTTGCAATTTTTGCTTTATTCAAGCGTGCCGGCATTATTGGCGGCAATGATGTAGAAGATGCCAAATTGGCCGTCTGAGGTGAAATCGTGGCTAAGCAGCCTCCAATGAAGGCTTGGTTAATTCTGGCCGCATCATTACTTGCTGTCAGCAGCGCGGGTGCAGTATTCGAGATGATGCAAGGACCGGGACCATTATTGAAAGCCTCTTGGCGATTACAAGCGACTGCGCTTGTATTATTTCCCGGATTTATCTTTCAATGGAAGAATGCTGATTTAGAATTAAAGCAGCGTTTTAAAAAGAAAGATACCTTGTTAATAATGGTCCTTTCAGGTATCTTTCTCGCCTTACATTTCGGTTCATGGGTTTGGTCTCTTGATGAAACTACATTGACTCATAGCCTGCTCTTTGTAACCACTCACCCTCTTGTAATTGTTGTCGGTTTGTGGTTATTAGGTAAAAGTGCAAACAGAAGAGAAGTCCTCGGCGCAATCATCGGATTTACGGGTGCAGCGATTGCAATTCTTGATGCAGGAGTTGACAATGATGTTTCTCTTTTCGGAGATTTCTTGGCTTTCATCGGAGCAGTTACCGTTGTTGGTTATTTGATGGCAGGTAGAGTTTTGAGAAAGTGGATGCCACTATTCCTTTATGCCTTCCCAGTTACCTTGGTTTGTGCAATTGGCCTATCTATTTGGGCATGGATTATTGAAGGTGCATCTCCTTCATTTGTCAACGGTGGTTTATTTGGCTGGGCGATGTTGGCTTGGCTACCCTATGTCGCCTACCTTGCAATTGGTCCCGGGCTGGTTGGGCATACTGGAATAAATGGAGTTCTGAAATGGATCCCCCCTCTTGTTATCTCAGTTGCTTTGGTCATGGAGCCTTTGATTGGCTCGATTATTGGTTGGGCTTTAGGTCAAGATTCACTGCCAGGCTTTTACACTTGGTTGGGTGGGCCATTGATGATTTGCGGTGCCTTATTGGTAACCCTTGAAATGGCGAAAGGAGATGAGGAAGAATGAAAACTTGTATCATATTATGTAATGATGATGGCATTGATGCAGCTCCAATTCATGAATTAGCAAAGTGGTTGGCTTCATTGGGTGAAGAGGTCGTTATTTTTGCACCAAAGGAAAACATGAGTGCCTGTGGAATGTCTTTAACCCTTAGAGAGGATTTAGAATTGAAAAACCATAAGGAATATGAAATGCCGAATGTGCATGCATATTCTGTAGATGGGACACCGGTTGATTGCGCCATTGCAGTGTGCGGGGGTATACTCCAAAAAATAGGTATTAATTCCACGCCAAAACTTCTGATTAGCGGAGTTAACTTAGGATCTAATATGTCAATTGATGTCCTCCACAGTGGCACAGTTGCTGCAGCCAGAGAGGCAGGATTGTACGGACTTCCATCTATTGCTTCATCATTAACAAGTTTTGAATCTGATGATATGCCTTTGGCCTTAGATGCAACTAAGAAATTCATCAATGAAATAATGAAACTAATTTCAGATATTCCGGCAAACTTCCCTAGAGATATTGATATGAAAACTCCAAATGATGCACTAAGTTCATTTTTAGTTGGTGACTCATTCTTCAATCTTAATATTCCACCTCAATGGAATGGCCAATATAAATCTACAAAACTTGGTCGAAGATATTACCTTGAACCATTGACATTTGATGGTACAACGATTCAAATCGGTGCCAAGGATATTTTCAACAAAACCTCTCCAAAGGGGGATACAGAGGCAACTGATGCAGGTTTTGCATCTATTGGTCTGCTGCCAAGCCATCCTTCACAGCATCCTCAACATCCACCGCCGTCAGTATTGGAGCAGCACCTTGCTCAAGACTGGTCCAATATGTGATGAACGACAGTTATTGCCGAATGTCCTTGAAGCCATGTTTGGCCAATAGATTTCTTTTCCAACTTAGCAAGTAAGTCCGACTCTTCATCAGAAAATGGCAGATCATCGCTCAAAATGAACCCCACTTTTTCGGCTTCAACATTAGAAAGTGGAGGCGCATCTGCATCAAGAACAAGCAACTGAACATCCTCTTTTTTCCATTCTTCCAAGGTAGTTTCGATATCTCCACCCGAATGCCACAGTCCGGGGCTAAATTCTACTAATTGTCCTCTGGCGGGGGATGGTTCTTGCAGAATCTTGGAAATCCTACCGGCAATTGCTCTATCATCGACATGTAAACCAATCAAATTACGTGAATCAAACCATATTCTCCTTGGAACGCCAGGCCCCCCCATCAGGTGTAAGGTGATATGGCAATCTTTTCGCATTCCATGTGAAATAAATAATGCTGACGAAACTGCTCTAACAAGAACATCCATTCTTCCTGATGCGCCTGCTAAATCGTTGAGGTTTAATTTACCATTTGATTGAGCACGGTGGCCAATGATTGCGAAACGGCGTTGCACCCTCACATCCCCATGTTTTGCATGTCGTCGAAATCTCCGGATTTCATCATGGCACGCATCTGTTTGGACAGTTTACGATTTCCTGACATCCCTTTCATCATTTTCCGGCTGCGGTTCCATTGGGCGATTAATTCCCGCACTTCTTTTTCCTTGACCCCACTACCGCGAGCAACTCGACGGATTCTTTCAGCCTTCAAGGACATTGGTTCATCTTTTTCAAAATTGGTCATACTATCCATAATGACTTGGTATCGTTCAAGGTTATCCTGCATTGCTTCCTTTTGGGCCTTACCCATTGCCCCCATCCCACCAAACATATTGGCAGGTAGGAAAGATAGGAGTCGGTCGACTGTACCAACTTTCGCCATCATCTCCATCTGTTTGTACATGTCATTAAGAGTGAATCTACCCGACATCATGCGCTCGGTCAAACGCATTGCTTCTTCTTCATCGAGGTCATCAGGAGCAAGGTCGATTAGACCGCGAATATCGCCCATTCCAAGTAAGCGGGAAATGAACCGGTCTGATTCAAAGCGCTCTAAGTCGCTTACTTTTTCCCCCACTCCTACATAAACGATTGGAGCGCCTGTTGTGGCTACTGCTGAAAGTGCTCCACCACCTCTAGCTGTACCATCTAACTTTGTGACAATAACTCCGTTAACATCGACTAATTCGTTGAATGAAGCGGCCACAGGTCCAGCCGCCTGACCAACTTGAGCATCAATAACAAGGAATCTTTCTGTGGCATTCATCAAGGTAGCCATGTCTTGTAATTCCACAACTAATTCTTGGTCCAATTGATGGCGCCCTGCAGTGTCAACGATGATGACATCGGCAGAGGAATGGGCAGCCAGTCCTCGACGTACGATTGCAGCAGCATCTTTTTCATCGGGCTCACCATAAACTTCGACAGTACTATCTTCAAGCAATTGCTGTAATTGTGAATATGCACCAGGTCGGTGTACGTCTGCTTCGATAACCGCCACTCGAACGCCATGTCGGCGGCGGTACCATTCTGCCAACTTTGCAGTAGTAGTTGTCTTTCCTTGGCCATATAATCCAACCATCATGATAGTGGCGCCATGTGGTCTAATCTCTCTGGCTGGACCCAGCATGCGGACCAATTCAGTGTAGAGAATATTCATTGCATGAGTTTGAATCGTTACTCCAGGGCGAGGCTCTTCTTCTCGCATTCGCTCTTCAAGGCGATTTGTTATTTCCTTAGTTTGCCGAACGTTGAAATCCGCTTCTTGAAGCGCCCTTCTTAGGCTCTTCAGCATGTCCTTCAATTCTTCTTCATTGAGGCGACGGCGACCCTTCAGACGACTTAAGGCATTGAAGATACCACTTGCCAAGCCTTCGAGTGCCATATCTCTCCCACCTCTGTCTCATATGTCAATCCAACGATGAGAAGTCTTAATTTAAATTCTCCACCTCTAAACGTAAGATATCATTTTCAAATTTGGCATTTGCATCTTTGACAATGATTTTTCTGCCCACTGGA
This sequence comes from Methanobacteriota archaeon, assembly GCA_014240385.1. Taxonomy (GTDB): domain Archaea; phylum Thermoplasmatota; class Poseidoniia; order Poseidoniales; family Poseidoniaceae; genus UBA226. The sequence goes on from JAAZXA010000033.1 coordinate 5,343, forward strand.
ATGACCGCTTCACGTCCATTTACCGAAATGATAATGTTTTCATCTTCAGAACGCAGGTCTAATTCTTCTTTAATAGCCGCTGGGAGATGGATTTTCACAATTAATTTTGAGCCGTCATCAACAATTGATAGGCCTCGCTTAATGCTGATTGGAATGCCTTGAGATACTTCGGCGGCCTCCATTCCTTCAGGCAATTCTGGTAGTTCACCATGTAATTGAGAGGCGATTGCCTCGAGGGACGCCAAACCATGAACGTCGCTCTCTGCAAGTGCTAATTCAGCAACTGGTAGGCCACCAAATAACTCCTTTAAATTTGCCAGATATGATTGTTCAGTTTTTCTGCGGGCAGATAGGAATGGATGATCGAAGTCTGGAGTTAATCGATTCACGATAACGCCGTTGACGGTTATCCCATATTCATCTAAGGCGAGAGCGGCTCGTTCAGTTTCAGATACGGCCATTTGCTCGGGAATAGTTACTAGTGTGAAACTGGCTAATTCTGGGTCTGATAATACTCTGCGAACATGGGCCACTCGACGTTGAAATTTTTCTAATTCATCTTTCATTGCATCTTGTTTCTTACCGCCAAATAACATCATTCGGATGCCGCCGGTCATTCGGTAGTAGCGTAGAATCCTACTCATCCATGTTTCAAGTACTTCTGGCAGTGAAAGAAAACGTAGAGTATGGCCGGTCGGTGCTGTATCAAAGATGATGACATCAAAACGAGGGTCCTCAACATAACGCAGTAGTTGGTCAAAGGCCAAAGCCTCATCTAGGCCGGGGATCATCATTTGCGATGCGTCAACTGAATCCATTTCTTTTTGCACTGCATCAGAATCTATGCCGGTGAACATTCCAGTTAGGGAATCACCCATACTGCCTGCCATTGCATTACTAAATTTTGGCAATACTTCGTTGATTGTTCTCTCGGGGTCAAGTTACATCCCCCATAGATTTTCGATATCGGCAACCGGCGTTGGCTCTGGCCCAAGTGGATATTCAAGAGAATCGCTAGTGCTGTGAGCAGGGTCGCTGCTAAC
>JAAZXA010000082.1 GCA_014240385.1 Methanobacteriota archaeon
GTATGCTGACATAGCAATTTCCGCGACAGGTAGCAAAAGTTCTCCATTTGGCTATGGTGCTGTGCATATTTTCCATGGTGGAAGTGTGGGAATTACCAACCAACCTCAAACTTCGATAAAGGTCGATATACAAGGGAAATTATTCGGTTATCATCTTGCTTGGGTTGACCTCGACGGCAATGGTTTCGATGAATTACTAGTTGGTGAGCCATTCAACGGTAGCGCCTATCAATCAGGTTTGATTTGGATTTTTAACGGCACCTCCTCAGGCTTAGAAACTCCACAGCCTCTAACCGTCTTGTTTAGTTCTGAGGTAAACGATCACTTTGGTTCTCTCTTCGAATCTGCAGGTGATGTTAATGAAGATGGTTATGAGGACCTACTAATCGCTCAAAGAGGTGCAGGGAGGATTGGAAAACTATCATTGTATTTGGGTTCAGAAAGTGGTATTTTAACATCTCCTCAGGTAATTACTCAGGGTAGTGAACAAGGTGATTGGACAGGAGCTGTCTTTTCTACTAAGGGAGATCTAGATGGAGATGGAATGCTTGAGGTAATGGTCCTTGAGTTCGATGATTTCACAAAAAATGGGAATGGTTTCCTTCATGCCTTGACCGAGCGAGATTGGTCGACAACTTCCTTAGAAGTGGATAACTCCTTAATTGATGATATTGAAATTGGAATTTCTTATTCAGGGGCCCTCAATATTTTGCTTGATGGGCCAACACCTTTGTTATTGCAGCATATGGATGATGGAACTGCAGAGGGCCATTGGCTACAACGCAGTTTCACTTCCTTGAATGATGCAAGTATGGCTACTTCTGTTAGTGGTGCAGTTTCGGTCCTTGTCCATGATTCTGACGGTCTCTATTTGATGAACCATAGCAGCCGTCAATTAGTTCATCAAACTACAATCACAACAGGTAATATTGGGGCATGGGCAGATATTGAAATTGACCAACTTGGCCATCCAAGTATTATTCATGCAAGGGTGGATACTTCTGAAATTTACTGGACTAGGGCAAGTTCGGGGGGTTGGTCTAATTCAATGATTAGCAGTGGTATTGATTTAGTGGCTCCTCTAACTCAGATTATCGATTCAGATAATAAGAAATGGGTTATTCTAACCAATGATGCCGATGATTCATTGACCGCATACAACAGACCAGTCTCCTCATGGAATAGTAATGGAATCGTTGCTGCAGGTGATGCAGTTGGTAACCATCATTCAGCAATGATGTTGTCAAATGGCAGTCTTGCAGTTCTTTCAATTGTTGATGATGATGGAAATGATTCTTTGAACCTCAGTATTCTCGATGGCTCTACCTTAAGCACTGAGACATTGAATACTACCCCTAATAGAGATGCTAGATTTGTGATAACAGAGGTGGAGAATAATTTGCATATTGCTTGGCAAAATGCAACCGGTGGGGAATGCGTTGGAATGAGTAGAGCATTGAATGGTAGTAATTGGACTCGTGATTGGGAATTGAACATTAATTCTTCAACTACTGCTCCCTTGCTGATAATTGGGAAAAATACTTCTCAAGAAGTTCAGTGCTCAAATTCCACATCTGGAATCGATACATTAGTGAGGTTAGAAAACAATGCTTCCAGAAACATGGACTCGCAAATGGAGTCAAACTCTATTCGCAGAAACTTGATGATTAATGGGAGCCAATATTACCTCATATCAGAGGATTCAAATATTATTCTCAGAAATATCGACCAAGCTATTGGCAGTAATTTAGATACTGTTATTGCTCAACTTTCAGCGAATCATGGAGACTTTGCTACTTCTCCTGATGGCGTGATTCACCTCGCATTCCAAGAAAGAAGCGGGCTTGATTTGGTAATGTTCCGTCTACTACCCGATTTTGATGGAGATAGAATCCCCGATACCCTTGATGAAATGCCGTTGATAAGTGGCCAATGGGAGGATTCAGATGGCGATGGTTTTGGAGATAACCCCGATGGACCAGCATTCGATGAATGCACTTCGAGTTCTGGAACTAGTATCGTCGGCCGAGTCGGATGTGTAGATTATGATGGAGATATGGTTTCCTTCTTAGACGATGATTGCGCTAGTAAAAAGGGGCTGTCATACTTTGACCGCCTCGGTTGTCAAGATTACGATAGAGACGGTTGGTCAAATAATGATGGTAGTTGGATCGGTGGAGACCAATTCATGTTCAACTGGAAACAACAAAGGGATTCTGATGGTGATACAAGAGGTGATAACAACGGACCTGATTGTTGTGTAACCTATTGGCCCGATACAAACTATACTGAAGACCACCCTCCAGACTTATTCCCCACAAACCAGCACCAGTGGAAGGATTCTGATGGAGATGGTTATGGAGACAATGTATCTCATTCAAGTGGAGATGCCTGTGCTGAATGGTTCGGAACCTCTTCTTTCGACCGTAATGGCTGCCCAGACAGCGATGGGGATGGCTATTCCAATCCTGGAACCTATGATGGAAAAGTTTGGGATGCAGAGGATGGTGCTGATGCATACGTAGACGACCCAACTCAATGGTCAGATGCAGATGGTGATGGGTATGGCGACAATAAATTAGGCAATAACCCAGACCATTTTATCAATAATTCAGCCGCTGCAAATGATAGCGACATGGATGGCTTCCCTGATAATTGGACAGCAATGTACAATGGAAGCAATCAACTGAATCTTTCAATCGATAGTTGTCCTTATGATTGGGGTAATTCAACAGAAGATTTAGACGGCTGTCCGGATAGAGATGGGGATGGTTGGTCTGAACTTGCTGATAAATTCCCAGATGAGGCAAGTCAATGGAATGATAGCGATGGCGATGGATGGGGCGACAATGCTTTCCCTGCACATGAACCTGATGCTTGCCCATTCCAAGCAGGTGTTGTCGACGGTACTGGCGGAGACGGCTGTCCTTTGGTTGTTGAAGATGATGAAGACCTTGATAATGTGATAGATTCTCTAGATCAATGTCCAAATACACCAGAAGGTGAATTGGCAGATATGCAAGGATGTTCAGATTCACAAAAGGATGATGATGATGACACAGTCATGAATGACGGTGATGATTGCCCCAATACGCCAAATGGGGAAGAAGTCAACCTAAGAGGATGCACAGTTACTCAAGAAGAGGCCGATACAGACGGTGATGATGTTGCAGACCCCGATGACGAATGCCCCGACACTCCAGATGGGGAAGAAGTGGATTTACTAGGGTGTTCGGACTCACAAAAAGATGATGATAGCGACCTCATAAGTAATGCTATTGACGAATGCCCCGATACTCCTATTGGTGCTGAAGTCGATGATATTGGCTGCATTGTTGAGGGTGCTGATAGCGATGGTGATGGGGTAGAAGATATTGATGATTTACTTCCAGGCGACTCTTCTCAATGGGTTAGTCGAGATGGTGATGCATTTGGAGACAACCTGACAGGAACTCAAGGAGATGCTTGTCCCGATGACTTTGGGAATTCTACTGAAGATAGATTTGGTTGTATTGATAGTGATGGAGATGGATACTCGGATTCTGATTTTATCTGGACAGTTTTCTCAGGTGCTGATGCCTTCCCAGATGATTCAACTCAATGGAAGGATAGTGATAATGATGGAGTTGGCGATAATGCTAGTTCTTCAACCGGAGACAAATGTCCATCGACAGCCGCGGAATGGAGGCATTTAGTTGATGAAACTGGATGTGACCCTACCGAGAGGGATAGTGATTCAGATAGTGTAGTGGACATGAATGATAACTGCCCAGATACAGTATTGGGTGACAAAGTCGATGCAAGTGGTTGTATGATACCTGGTGAAAGCCAAACCCAAGAGGACTCAACTTCTGGCAATATGGAACAGATGTTGATTTATGGTGGAGCAGGTTTAGGAGGATTGGTCTTATTGGTCATTATTTCCATGCTTATTGGGCGTGGTGGTGGGATAGACCTTGATGATGAGGAAGATGATGATGATTGGTTCGATGATGACGATGATGACGATGATGACGCACCCACGTCTTTATCCTCCAACCGTGGAGGTCGTGATTCTAGCCCCGTGGGGCGTGGCCCCACACAGGCACCTAGTGGGGGGCCAAGCGTAGGCCCACCTAGCAGAGGCCCGGGGGGAGGCCCACCTAGCAGAGGTCCGGGAGGTCCACCGATGAACCGAGGGATCGACCCTTATGCAGGGGGTGGATATGGCGAAGCACCTACAGGCAGTGGTGGCTACGGCTTCACAGCCCCATCTCCTTCTAGACCAAGTGCAGGACCACCAGTTGATTCACCACCAGTAAAGAAGGCAACAAAGAAGAAGATTCTCAGCCCTGAAGAAATCGAAGTAGCCAAACAAGAAGAAATGCGTCAACAAAATTGGGAACCAGAAGATGAGGGACCACTTTTCGATGATGAGGATGCCGTGGCAAGACAGGACTCAGTTGCTTGGGCATGGGACGAAATACAGATTTCAACAAATGATAGAAGTATTATGATGACCTTACAAGGTAGTGGATGGAGTGCTAAGCAATCACGCGCCATACTCGATGAAGCAAAGGCATGGTGAAACAATGCTCAAGTTGATGGGAATATGCTCAAAAGAAATTTGCTGGTGGCGGCGCACGATTGGAGGTGAAGAAGTTGAGTGAAGTTGTTCTTAATGGTGCTGCTTTGCCGGATGGAATAGATGTCGATGAGGCTGCAGCCTACTTTGGGATCACAGAGTCCAGTGCTTCTTTACACACCCTTCTTGAGATGGATTCTGAATCTGCCCTTTTACTTTTTTTGGAATTAACTTCCGACCTTCACCTTGCAAAGGGTGATTTTGATTTCAACACTGCAAGTGAAAGAATGAATTGTGAAGGTGGAGAAATTTACTTTCTTGTAGTAGGTCATCTTGGAATGCTAGAATTGGTTGACCCATTGCGCTTTTGGTTAGGAATGGAGACAAGTAATGGTGAGGCCGGTGGTCCTGACCCAGGTCTCGATGATACGAGTCGCCAGAGTATCGAAACCATAGCAGATCCAATGAGTATACTCCAATTATTTTCGATTGCTCACTTAGAAGGTGGAGATGCAGTTGTAAAGAAATATTTTTCTGCTTTGAAAGGAATGTTAGCATCACCAAGTTCAAGTGTAGAATCGCTGAAGATGATTAGTAGTAGTCTCTCTGCAGCACTACATTCATATCAAGAAAATGGCGCCATTGCAGGAATCCCAAGTTTGTCCGATGCATCATTGCCTATCGTTGCTCCATCAACTCCTCTTCGAACTTTAACACCTGTCGAACCTGTTGTGAAAATACCTGTTTCCCAACCGTCTGTTTCAGTAAAAAAGAAAGAGCAGTCAGTTCCTCTTCCTGGCTCTGTTGTTGAAAAACCACAACCTATCCTTACTCCAACTCCACCTCCACTGGTGGCGATTGAGGATATTGTTCCATTACCGACTTTGGGAACAAAAACAGAACCTGTAATAGATAAGAAAACTGGGGGAGTTGAGAGTGATGCTTTCGCGGGAGCATTTGGGCTCGCTGAGCCTGAAGCACCTAGTGTCGTTAAAGAAATCCAGACTGTTGAACAACCAGTAGAACAAAATGCAGATGTTCAGCCATCAATGGAGAGTATGCTATCTGGAATTACTACCAGTGGGAAGGGAGATACTTCACCTACCGAACTACCTCCAATTGTGGAAGAAGTTCAACCCCCAGAGGAAATAGAAGCAGCACCCCCTATTGAGATAGAAGAGAACGTTGAACAGGCCTCATAACAACAACCAGCTTCACATACTGAAAAAGCATTGCCAAAACCCGTTATGGCTGCACCGGTTAGAACTCCTGTTGGAGGGGGGATGCCTCGTTCTTCTGGACCAACTTTGGGTCAACAGCAAATTGCGGCTCAACAAGCGGCTTTGCAGCAACAACAAATTGCGGCTCAACAGGCTTCTATTCTAGAGCAGCAGAGAGCCGCTCAACAGCCCCAACAAAGCCAAACTGAACTTCCATCACCTACCATTAGGAGCGGCGTCCATTGCCAAGGATGTGGAATCGGATTGGACCCAAATTGGAATAACTGCCCAGTTTGTGGGCTTGGACAATATTAAAATCACTCCTCGCCGAGAAGAAATTCTCCAGCTTCAATAAATTTCAATTTCCCAATCTCAAGAGTTGGTTCGGCAAGTACTCCGGTTATTCTCACCCCTTGGGCTGAACCAGGAAGAGAGGCACTATCTCCTATGGAAAAATAACAAGTCCCTAGAACTTTCTCATCTTCAAGTAAGTTTCCAATCAAACGAGCATTTGCATTAACTCCGAAACCAAATTCCGCAACGGTCCACAATAAATCCTGTTCTTTCGTGCGTAATTTTTTGGCTACTTCACCAAACGATTGTCTAATATTAGCAGCATTCTGACCGCCTTTAACATCAACAACAATTCCATCTTCAATGAATAAGGTTAGAGGCTCACTGAGTATATCTGCATCACATGAACCATCGATAACCACTTTGCCGTTCATGCTTCCTTGGCGTGGTATTGTGAATACTTTGCCAGCGGGGAGATTTGTCACCATTTGAGGCCTATTGCAAATGCCAGAATCCTCTTTATTCCATTTTCGCCAATCGACTTCAAATGAAACATCAGTTCCACTCTTACTGGTGATTCTGACTTCCTTCTTGCGCCTCAAAGTACTACCTAACTCTGCGATTAAATCCCTAATTTTCGCAAAGTCTGAAGTCATCCCACCTTCAGTGAACAATTTTGCATTCATTCCGGGCATGGTGGCTATTCTCGCACCATTTCGACTGGCATGGAACCTGGCTTTTGTATGAGTTAAACTAAACCTTGTTGGGGCCATGACTACTTGTTGCTGACGCATTAGATTGGCAACAGGGCCAGGCGGTTCCTCTCCATGATGGCGACCTTTTGGCATTATGATTAGCAGAGTGCGGTCGGAAATTTTTGATGCCGCTTCGTAGAGTGCCTGCCCTATATCAGTAGTTGTAGGGTCACAAACAATGAGTACATTTTCACCACGTCGAATGTCCATACATGTTTTGACAACCATCTTTGCTGCTTTTTCCATTCGGATAATTCTTTCATCTTCAGACATTTCTTTGATTTCAGGCTCTAATTTTTCAAGTTTTGAATCTTCGGATTCATCACCTAGGCCTTCGAGAACCGCCTCTTCGTCGGGGTCATCGGTTTCAGGAGGAATCTCCTTCACGCCCTTCTTACGTCGGCCCACGTGCCTACACAAGCGTCGTCGCCTTCAACGCTTGCACAGTTTATCATCAAGATTCATGTCATTGGACCCATTCGCCCAGCCTATGCCCCAAGCCAAGGAATATGAAAAGTTCATCGAAAAAGTTCGCGACATTCACAGGTTCGACTCAATTAGTGGCCATCTTGGTTGGGATCAATTAACTTTGATGCCGGAAGAAGGTGCAACAGCAAGGGCAGGAATATTGGCATGGCTAGCAGCCAAATCACATAGTTTGCTAGTGGCTCAGGATTTTGGCGAATTAATGGAGAAGTTAGAAAACTCTCTTGAGACATTAGATGATGACCAAGTGGCAAATATTAGGGAGATGGCAAAGGCTAGACGGAAGGCAGTATTACTTCCTTTAGAGCATGTTTCTAAAGCAGCGTCTTTGCCTTCAAAGGCAGTACCAGTTTGGGCAAAGGCCCGCGCTGATGCAGATTTCTCCTCATTTGAAAACACGCTGAGGGAGTTGGTAGAAGTTGCAAGGGAGCGAATTTCCTTTCTTCGTAAAGATGGTCAAACTCCATATGATGTGTTATTGGAAGACTTTGAAGTTGGAATGACTGTTGCTGATTATGATTTGCTATTCGGTGAATTGCGGCAGAGTTTAATTCCACTCCTCGGCAAGGTTATGCTTGCAAAAGAGAAAAACCCTGCCCCTAATATCCCTTCAACCTCTAATTTCCCGATTCCTTCACAAGATTCCTTTTGTAGGAGAGTAGCAGAAAAATATGGTTTCAACTTCTCCGCAGGAAGGATGGACATTTCTTCACATCCATTTTCAGCTGGCCTTTGGTCAGGAGATACACGATTTACAACTCGCTATGATGAAGCAGAACCATTTTCCTGTATTGGTGCAGTCATGCATGAAACGGGGCATGCATTGTATGAACAAGGATTGTTACTGGAACATGAATTTACACCTAGAGGTCAAGCAGTTTCACTTGGTGTTCATGAAAGCCAATCCCGCCTTTGGGAAAATCAAATTGGTCGTTCAGAAGCATTTTGGAAAATCGCCGGTAATTGGTTTCGCCAGTCATTTCAGGATTGCCCGGATTGGAGCGATGAAGATCTTCACCGATTGATTAACAGAGTCGATATCAGTTTTATCAGGGTGGAGGCTGATGAGATAACATACAATTTACATGTTATGTTGAGATATGAAGTTGAGAAAGCGATATTCAATGATGGAATGGATGTTTCAGAAATCCCTCAGATGTGGAATTCATTATTTGAGGAATGGTTTGGAATTGCAATCCCGAATGATACAATGGGCTGTCTACAGGATGTTCATTGGGCCAGTCTTGCTTTTGGGTACTTCCCAACATATACATTGGGAAACTTGTATTCTGCCCAATTAATTGAGAAAATGGTAATTGATCTCGATAAAGACTTAGAATACCTAATTTCAGATGGTGAAATACCATTAATTCTTCAATGGCTACGAGAAAATATTCATTCCCAAGGAAAGAAGTATGAGCCTTCAAAATTAATTGAAATCGTTACGGGGAAACCTCCAACTCCAGAGCCATTCCTCTCATATCTCAAGAGAAAGTATTCAGCAATTTATGGACTTTGAGTTATTTACTCACCGTCATCGCCGGAGTCATCTCCGCCGTCGTCGGATCCGTCATCTCCGCCTGCTACCTTTCCTTGTAGTTCAGTCAGCATGCCAGCCATATCATCCATTGCAGATTTTAGATCAAATGAATCACCATGTGCTCCTCCCGCTCCGCCAAGGCTCATTCCTAATATAGCAACTAAAGCACCAAGCATCATTATTACGAGGGGAATATACATTCCCTCAATACTCATTTCTCCAGTCGCTCCCCATATTGCCCCGACAAGGAATGCTCCTAATCCAGCCAATACTTGCTTGTATCCTTCTCCTAGTGTTTCTTCAAGACTCATTGTATCTCACCGTTCGCTGCACATTACTTACACGTTATAGGTGTTCGCCACAATCTAACTATATAAGTAGGGGAATAATAATCAATAATAGATTGCCGAAGTGAGTTTTATAGCATTTCAAGGGGTTTTCCCGTTTGACCGGCTGATATAATGATATTTCCTTTCATTTTTTCATTAAAATCTCTTTCGAAAACCTGAACCCCTCCAACAAATGTTGCTATCGTCCAGCCCACTAATTCACGCCCATGGAAGGGATTCCAGCCAACTTTGCTCCATGTCCTTGAATCATCAACTTTCATACTTGAATTCATGTCTACAAGGGCTAAATCAGCATCCTGACCGATTTCTATCTTACCCTTGCCTTTCATACCATAGATAACTGCGGGATTAGTCGACATCCAACGAACAACATCCTCAATAGTACACTTACCATTTTTCGCATGAGTTAGCATCACTGCAAGTGAAGTTTCAACACCAGGCATACCGCTAGGTGCGCTAGGCCAACCTGCTGTTTTTGCACTTAGTAAATGGGGGGCATGGTCTGTAGCAATGCATTGAATAGTTCCATCGATTAAGCGCTTCCAAAGTGTTTCTTTATCTTCAGAATAGCGAATTGGAGGATTCATTTTCAGTCGTGTACCCTCTTTCTCAACATTTTGTTGGTCGAATGTCAAATGCTGAGGCAAGACCTCTGTACTAACTCTTCCACCATCTACAGTTTCTTGGACTAAGTTTGTTTTCCCAACTAACCAATCTGCTTCCAGCCCACTTGTTAAATGCAAAATATGCAATTTCCTGCCGTATATTCTAGCAAGGCGTACAGCACGTTGAGTAGCGAGTAAGGCAGTTTCCGAATCCCGCCATTCTGCATGCGCAGCCATATCGGTTCTATGCTTGAGTTTTTCAAACCGTTGGACTAATCTTTCTTCATCTTCGGCATGAACAGCGATGACACCTTCTGTTTCTGAGAAAATAACCTCAAGCGCTTCTTCTTCATCTACAAGTAAGTCCCCAGTTGAAGAACCCATGAAAATTTTAATTCCACAGATTCCGGGGATGTGGATTGGTTGACTTGGTTTCCCTACTGCCTTTTGCAATTCCTCTAGATTTTCAGAAGTCGCACCAATGAAAAATCCATAATTGATAACAGAAGTTTTCGCAGCACTATCCAACTTCGCCTGAATTGATGCCAGTGTTGTTGCAGCAGGGATATTATTGGGCATGTCTAGAAAAGAGGTAATGCCTCCTGAAGCTGCGGCCATAGAGCCAGTTTGAATGCATTCCAAATCACCTTTTCCAGGTTCTCTGAAGTGAACTTGGGGATCAATTGCTCCAGGTAATAGATGGAGCCCAGTTGCATCGAATACTTTTTCGTTGTCTTGAGGATGCAAGTTTCCAAGTTCATAAATCACTCCATTCTTTACTCTACAATCGCCAATAAATGTGCCATTCGTGGCAACAATAGTGGCATCTTTGAATAATAATTCTCCAGCCATACTGTCTCTCTCAAACAGCGCTACTAGTTTGATGTCAATGGCCTTTACGGAAGACCTTGTCTCAATCTACTCCGCCAAATGCTAAGACATGGCTTGCAGTCGTGGCCCTGATGAGCGCAGCCGAGGCCGCCGCAATTCTTGAAACTCTCGAGGTTGAGGATTCATCCCCGGATGTTTTAGATACGGCAGTAATTATTCAGGAAGAAAAGGATAAGGTGAGCAAAGAAATCACTGCAATCCGCAAGCGCAGGACCAATACAGATGGTGGAAAGAGGTTTCCAAAAGGAATCGAAGATTACACTTTGATTACTGGAATAGCCTATGCGGCGATATACTTTGGAGCCCTATTCGCGATGTCAACTGGGGTGATGGGCGATTCAACAGGTTGGGATCATTGGATGTCAACAACGGTATTCGACATCGGAGATGAATGCCAAGATAACAGTGGCAGTATGTGGATGAATATTTGGATTGATAATGACGAACTTACGGTTCGCGCACAGGCGTATAACGTGGATGATGGAGACCCACATCTAAATTGGACTTTAGTAAATAGTGAAAGCAATGAAATAATCAAATGGAATGATGTTAGTCAGCTTGGTTCGAATGCCCCCTTTGATGAAGTTAAGGAGGGTCAATATGTACTCGATGTAACTTTGACGTTCTGGGAAGATGTTGTTGATGAAGATGGGAATATCACGACGGTTCAACTCGGCGATGATTTTTCTAAGAGCGCTGAATTCGAAATAACTGAAGAATCAGGTACCTGGGATTGGCTACCATTTGTGGGCGGCAGAGTTAGCAAAGAAGCCAAAATCACCGAAAAGGGTGGTCCCCGAACTTGTTGGACGTCGACAGACATGGGGAATTGGGGCCTTGTCTTAATGGGTGCAGAACTTGGTGGTGGACGTGAAACTGCAATGCTTACAGGAGGTGCAGCCGGTGTGCCTGCATGGTGGATGGCTTTTGTTTCTCTGAGCCTTTCTGTAATCACATTATTCTTAATTTACCCATTGATGTACAAGGTGTATCATCAAGATGCTGACGACACATTATCACATTCTCACATCGAAAGAGTTGTTACTGATTCGGTTAAAGAAGCAAGTGCGAGAATGCATGTTCAAATCGATTGGCAGCGCTTTAAAATGTCTGAAAAGGAACTCTCAATAGATATCTTAGTGCCCTATGAAAATACAGAATCCACCCTTAGTAATAAGGCAGATATTAGAGCAGAAATCCTCAAGGAAATTTTAGAAGAGTTCCGAATTTTCCATGTTTTCAAACCAGTACAACTTGTTGTAAAGGCAGTTGGCGACAATGCAGACATGGATTTCGAAACTGGAATTGGAGTTGGAGTAGATACTACCGCTGTAGGAAAAACTGAGGATGGTAAAACAGGACTTGTCGAAGATTACACCACTTTCTTCAAAGATTTACATACCTTCAATAGTCTTGAGGAAGAAGCAAAAACCAGCCTAGATAGGTGGTTCGATAATCAAGGTGACAATATTCTAATCGGCGCCATGGTCTTACCGGAAGAAACGGCGATATTCATTTCAGTCATCTTCAGACCGAATATCAGATTTGCATTCTTTAGATTCAAAAAGAGCCAATCGTCGGTTGCTCAACAACTTGAAGAACACCTTAGAGGTGAACTATCTGAATTGATTGGTGAGAGAAATCTAATCGTTAAGGCACGCAATGAAATTGGAACACTCGCGGATAAAGCGGACGTTGGAAGAATCGAAACTTCTTCTGAGCATGAAGGTCGAGTTGCCGCAGTTGCTAAGCAAGATGGATTTGCAGGTAGAGTTCTACAGACCAAGATATTTGGAGACTTACTTTCTACAGTAGAATATACAGCCAATGAAAAGCGTGAATTTATCAATAAATGGGGCTTTTGGGGGTTAATTGCCTTCGTCTGGATTCCATTCATGGCAAGTGGGGTTCTGGTTGGCGCCATGTTAGGCATGCTTTCTCGTATGAACTTCGGCCGAGTGCTTTGGGCAACATTTGTCGGCGGTGCTGCAGCCTCGGTTACTTGGGCTTATACCGCTGAGGGAATTGTTACCTTCATGCACCGTTACAAACTTGAAGCTGCTATCCCTATCGCAATTGCTGCATTCATCGGGATGGCAATACTACATATCAGGACAACCAAGAAGCGTCGGTCTCAAGAACTCTTTGAGTTCACATTGTTAGAGACATTACACGCAGATGTTGAAACTACAAGCGAGGCGTGACTATGATATCTAGCGGCGGCTCAACCGCTAGCCTAGGCGATGCAGCAATATTCGGAATCCTCACTATCAGTGATAGGGCTAGTTCAGGAGAATATGTGGACGAGGGTGGACCAGCCATCTGTGAGTTTTTTGAAGAAGCAATTCATTCGCCTTGGAAGGTTGTTTACCAATGCGTACCAGATGAGCAGGAAGTCATCGAAGCAGCACTAGTTGAATTAGTGGATGAACAAAGATGCAGCGTAGTTGTAACAACTGGGGGAACAGGACCCACAACGAGAGACATTACCCCTGAAGCAACAGCCGCGGTTTGCGATAAACTGTTGCCAGGATTTGGTGAGCAGATGCGGGCAATCTCCCTGAAATACGTTCCAACCGCAATTCTTTCGAGACAGATTGGCGGTATCAGAGGCTCGAGCCTTTTGTTCAATCTCCCAGGGCGGCCAAAGGCAATTCGGGAAACGATCGACGAAATCTGGAGAGCAGTGCCGTATTGCATAGACTTGCTGAATGGTCCTTACATTGAATGTGATAGAGAAGTATGTGATGACTTCAGGCCCAAGACAGCCAGACGTTAAGCAGTAATTTCCTTGGAAGTCCTCATTTCGCTCATCAGTTGATTGAATTCAGACCATGTATCCTTGACTCGCTGCTTGCTTTGTTTGATGGTACCTTTCAATAGCGTCTTACGTTCATTATCGCTCAGGGCCTTCGCTGTTGCTAAATCACTACGGCCATTGGCAAGGTCTCGTAGAGCACTCCTCAAACGCTTAGAACAATCATTTGAACGCTTTTTGAAGTTGGTTAAAGCAGCACCTTCAACCAACGCCTTTTCTTTCTTTTCAAAAGTAGTCTTCATACGAGCACTTTGGATAGTCCATTGTGGGACCTTGTGGAGAGCTTTAGTCATACCAATGATTGAAAACAATGTAATCCACCATTTGGAAGGATCCCAGTGGAACCATCTGTGGCCATTTCTATAATCTGCTTGGAAGGTATGGTGAAAGTTGTGGTAGCCTTCACCAAAGGTGACCAAAGATAAAGGTGAGAAATCACGAGAAGTGTTCTTTGTTGAATATGGCTGACTACCCCAGTAGTGGGCACCAGAATTGATAAGGAAAGTACCGTGGTGAACAAGTACCAAGCGAAGGAAGCCGCCCCAAATTAATCCACCCATGAAACCAACCCAACCTCCCAAAAGCCAAAGGCCAAGGAAGCCAGGGAAGATGATTCCTGAAACAAACCCGATTTTGAAAATATTACGGGCTTGCCAAGCAAGAATTGGGTCGGCTTGAAGGTCCTCGACTTTCTCTACGACTTCTTCACCTTCTTGTACCATAACCCAGCCCATATGAGCCCAGAAGAAACCACGGGTGACCGAATATGGGTCTACATCCGTATCAACCTTCAGATGATGGCGCCGGTGGTCGCTACACCACTTAATGGCTGAATTTTGGTAAGCACCAGCAGCAAAAATGGCATAAAACAAACGAAGTGGCCAAGCGGCGGTATGAGTTCGATGACTGAATAGACGGTGATAGCCGGCTGTAATCGACAAACCAGTAGCCCAATACATGACAAATAGAATGGTTGGTTCTTTCCAAGTCACGCCATAGGTCATTGTGTACCAAATCATCCCAACTACTGCAAGAATTGGGGTGCCTGTGAGGAAACTAGCATTCAACAGGTCTAGTTTCCATTTTACACCGCTATCAACAGTGCTGCTTTCCATGACGTTTGCCGGAAACTGATTCCCTTTGATGATGTCGGCGAATATGTGCGTGATGTTCCTCAAAGAACACCTTGAAGGACTACTGACATCGCTTCTAGGTCCTGCTGAGAGGCGCCACTCTTCACACCAATCAGATTACCGTCAATAGCAATATATCTCTTCTTGAAGATTAATAATGAGGAGTTAAATCCAGTGGTTATAGTTGAACTCTTGGTAATAGTAATTGTATCGCAACCAGTCTCTAATATGTAAAAACTGATCTTCCTCACATCAATAACAACTCGGTTATTTGTGACAACCAATGAGGCCTTTTCACGGGAACCACAAATTGCTGCAACAACTTTCATTATTCCAACAAGCATTCGTGTTAAGGGGTTTGGAGAAGTGAAACCAAGTTGACCGGTCACCTCTGTAATCACAGTTTCTCCAGATGCTAACCATTTGTAATTGCCTTTTCCTGTTGGTACATTTACAGCCATTTGCCCAGCAGCAGGTGCTACTGCCACAGGTGCCATGGCAACGGGAGCCGCAGCAACGGGAGCCGCAGCTTGTTGTGCGTATTGAGGTTGAGCGGCGGACTGAGCATACTGCTGTTGAGGGGCTTGCATAATATCCACAATGTGTGGGATGGTTTGATTGTTGTCACCCACAGCGGTTGTTGTGAGAGAAGAGGAAGCCCGCCACAAAATGGTACTTGAGCAGATTGCTCAACGCGATATTACTGATGAAAGAGTATTGAAAGCAATGCAAAAAATACCCCGCCATTTCTTTGTTCCAGATGAGATGAAAAAGATGGCCCATGATGACAATCCATTACCCATAGGTCATGAACAGACCATTAGCCAGCCATACATGGTAGCAGCGATGACAACTCTTCTTACAAGGCTAATTCCTGATGGTTCAAAGGTTCTCGAGATTGGTTCAGGAAGTGGTTACCAAACGGCAATTCTTGTGCATATGGGATATGAAGTTCACTCGATTGAATTGGTACCTGAATTATTGGAACAATCAAAAAAGGTGTTGCAGAAACTCGACTTATTGCCAGCCTAAATGACCTGTGGCGATGGTCATCTAAAAAAAAAAAAAA
>JAAZXA010000080.1 GCA_014240385.1 Methanobacteriota archaeon
AAGTGATGTGGAGAACGGTGCGACTTCTTGAATCAAATCAATGTGTGAGACAAACATTCGGCGACAGCAGTAGCGATCAAGCCCAAGTTCATCCATCGCCTCACCCTTATCTTGCCCTTCAGCAATTTTATTTTGGAAGGGGTCCCAAAGGTCAGCAATTACTTTTCCACAACTAAAACATCGGATTGGAATTATCATTTTTCTTCACCTCACCTGTACGACTTCTGCTTCTTGCGGCGAGCGCCACGGCCGAGTTGGTGCTTTGCTTCCTTTCGGCGTGGGTCATTCACTAGAAGACTGCGGTCGTAACGCAGATATTCATCTCTCAATTCTTCATCGAGGCCTTCTGCTCCACCATTGTAGTGGACCAAGCCTCGTGCGATTGCAGTTCGAATGGCATCGGTCTGACCCATCGTTCCGCCACCATTGGTGCGAACGTTGATGTCGACTTGTGCGAGGCGATTCATAGCCTCAGCAATCATTAGCGGCTCCATTGCCTTGCGACGGGCTAGGACCGGTTCCATGATTTCGATTGGTTTGCTGTTGACGCGAACTCTTCCCTTGCCGGCCTTTACTGCAGCTCGGGCGATTGCGGTTTTCCTCTTACCACTGGTGTTTACTACCTTGCTCTTCTTTGCCATCAGGCCTCACCTCCATTCCAGCGGTGGGCTGGTGCACCCAATGATTCGCTGATGTCTCCTAGACGGATGAAGCGCTCAGGTAGACCACGCTCAAGACTTGCTGATACAGCACGCTCGTGGCCTTCGGGCAATTCATCGCCAGAAAGATGGGAAGGGCAGCCGATTTCTACTCGTAGTGCTTTGAAAGCAGCACGACCGGTACTCTTCTTTTGATAAGGTAACATTCCACGTACACTGCGCTTGAGAATTAAGTCTGGCATGCGTGGGAAGAAAGGCCCCTTACGAGGATGGTTCAACTCGTAGCGGCGATGGTATTCTGCGAGAACACTCTCTGGCCTACCACTAACAATTGCTTGTTCACAATTGATGATTATCGCACGGTCATCGCGGCCGGCGCGGTGGGCCGAAAGCAATTGCTTGGCAACCACACTTGCCAGTCGCCCCATAGCGACATCGGAAGCGTCGTAGACGTAGGTAGTGCTAGTCATTGCTTCAGCCAAGGATAAACACCCCCTCTCCATTCGGATTTGACTTCATGAGTTGATCTAGGCTCATGATTTCGCCGCCGGCTTGTTCGATTTTGGCGCGAGCACCAGAACTTACACTATAGGCGGCGACGACAGGACTGCCAACAACTTCTCCACTCCCTAGCAACTTACCCGGAACGAGGACGGTTGCGCCCTCGGGGGCATGTCTGCTCAAGCGGCTCAAGTTCGGCTGAGCCCATTGACTGCGGCTCTTTGAAAGGCGCACAGCTACATCTCGCCATAGTGCAGAACCGGTCTCGCGCGACTGTGCCTTTAGTTGGCCAATCGTGTTGACCAAGGTTTGGTTTGTCTTGCGTTCAGGTTTACTCATATGACTCCCTCGATGCTTTGAGGCGGCCTTGCGACCGTCCCCCCCTTTATCAAGCCACCCACGCGGAAAACGCACACCCTTACAGGGTGATTAGAGAAATATCGCCAAAATGTGCAGTGTGAACATTCATGTGTGCGACCACTGTGTGCGGTGTGATAACATGTCCGATTGGAAATCTCTCATCGATGCGGCAATGACCGCAGAAACTAGCAGTAACATCGAAGCCCACACCCTCTATGGCCAAGCCACAGCGTCGGCATTAGTGGATATCCAAGGGCTGATGTTTGACCTTGAAGCCGCACAAATGATGGAGACCCTATATGGGGCACTAATCGCCTATTCGCAGCAAGTTATGACTCGAATGAAGGCTGAAGATCCAGAGATTGGTGGAGCCGATCACGCCTTCCGTGCTGGCCAGGCTTACGGAGTCTCGTGCGTGCTCAATCACATGGTCGACCAACTAGTCGATACCTCGGGTGCGACCGCTCTGGCCGCCTATGATGACTTCTCGGATAGTCTCCATGAGGAAATTATCGTTCAGGCTCGTGCGGCCGGACTTACAATTGAACTTCTTGGGGCTAAGGGCGAGTTACTCGACTGAGCAGTGGGTAGAGTTCCGACAGACCCACTGAATACCCTTCAAACAAGTTTTGGAAGTTGTAAGGGTAATCGGATAACCCCTTCCAACCTATCCGAATCAATTTGTTGATTGTTCAAACTGAAACTTATTTTTTCATCCGCTTCTTTATTTCGATTGTTTCTAAATCGATAGGAATTAACTGTTTCAAACCTGATGTTAGGTTTTGTGCTTCAGCCCAATTATTGCAAACTACTGAATAAATTGCCACTCCCCATTTTGGCTCACCATCAAGCATTGCATAAGCTCTATCAGATGGCCCATTGACAATGATTGATACAACTAAGTAAGTATCAGGAAGATTGGTATTTTCTGAATGATTTATTTGTTCATGTATGGCCAATTCTTTCACTTCATCCCACATTTTTTGTTTCACAAGGAGGCCACCCAAGTTATGCCATGCAGTCGTTAATTCCAGACGATCATCATAGATGCGAAGAACACTTGGTCCACGACTGGTGAACAAAAAACCAATTCCACCAATTGCAATCAATGAAATGCCAAATATTGCAGGAGGTTCGCTGATAAATAATAGCCCAGGAATGAGGAATCCAAGGGGCACAAGTGTCAGGATTATTCCAGCAAAACTCAATTTACCTTTTCGTTCTATACAGTCCCCTGTAAATACAAATTTGGAATCAT
This sequence comes from Methanobacteriota archaeon, assembly GCA_014240385.1. GTDB lineage: Archaea > Thermoplasmatota > Poseidoniia > Poseidoniales > Poseidoniaceae > UBA226. The sequence goes on from JAAZXA010000080.1 coordinate 2,779, forward strand.
AGAAATCCGATTTTTCGAATTCTCTAAATCTGCTTTCCAAATCTCTTGTTTGGGACATATTAGAATCCCGTTAGATTTGATGTATAACTCTTGACCCGATACCCATCCGATACCCATGCGTGAGACGCCTGTTGGAAGGGTACCCATCCGATACCCGTCGTTTCAAAGGAGGACCCATTCCCCCTTTCCTCAATTGACTCGATTATATTCCCTTGACTTAGACTAGGAAACTCTCAAAATACACCTATTGCACGGAACCTCATGGGAGTTTACGAACTAATGATAAAGGCAATGGAAGAAAGGGATGCGACGCATTACACAAAGGTATTCCACGATGATTACGAATTCGTCCGCCACCAATCTGGGAACACTATGAATAAGACTCAGATGAGCGAGATGATGATCAGCATGATGGCGAACACAAAAGTTGTGATTACCGAATCAAGATGCATCTATGAGAACGACGATATCCTCGTCGAACACTCACTGATGGATTTTCCCGACGGCACTAGAGAGGCTGTGATGGCGGTGCACACCAAAAAGGATGGAAAGGTGATTCGAACTGAAACCGGCGCGACTCTAATCCAATGAGAAATTCGGTACTCAGGGCCGTTGTTAGCCGCCGATTAGGAAATTTTTCCCACTGAGGTTACTAATGCCTGCAGCCCCTCATTCTCTAATTCAGTAATCAGTGAATCTAGAGATTCCACACTTCCCAATTCACGTGGTACAATTGCTATGCTTTCACCCAGCATACAAAGTAGAACTGCTACATCAACCCCGATTCCAACTCTTTGGGCGGCACTTTTGCCGGCTTCAATTAGGCTTGATCGTGAAGCATCACTGGCTAATTGAGAATCTGTGGAGAATGATTCTGCGCATTCAATTAATTCTGTCCATCGCGAAGAGTCCCATACCCCATCTGAGAGTATTTTCATTTGTTCAGTTCCCGAATCTGTAATCAATTTCTTCCATTTTGCATTGTCGATGTATTCTGATGTGTGTCGTCCCGGGTTTTCTCTCCAAGCTAAAACAATCGGAGTAGATTCGAACCAGCCCTCGGCAACTCCTGGCCCATTTACGAGATTAGAACCAGAGTAAGGAGAGCCTGGAATTAGCCTGCGCTCAACGCCTCCTGCAGAGAGAGCCGTCACATCACCCAGCCCTGTGGAATTCATTCTCTCTACTCTATGTGCGATTGAATAGGCTCTTCGCAGACTTTCCTCATGTGGTTGCCCTATTGCCCGTTGAAAAGCGCAGGCTGCGGCAATAGCACCTGCAGCTGACATCCCGAATCCTTGTGACGGAGGGAGAGTCATTTTGATTGCAACTTCCCAATTTAATTCAGAAAATTGAGGTATTTCCTGACAAAGTAGGTCAAGTACCTGTTGATACATGTTTGAATCACCTTCACCAGACAGGAATCGTACATTGAGTGAGTACTCACCTTCTTGA
>JAAZXA010000081.1 GCA_014240385.1 Methanobacteriota archaeon
CACACGAGACGTAGTGGCTAAAGCAATAAATTCAGAGAGAGAGGCAGGTCGCGCAAGTGAACATGGTGGTGCTTATCTTGACATCTCTTGGAGAGATCCAGAGGAAGTAAAGAAGAAATTACCAGGCATGTATCACCAATTTAAAGAGCTTGCAGCAGTTGATATAACCAAGCAACGGATGGAAGTTGGACCTACAGCACACTACGTAATGGGGGGAGTGAAGGTCCACCCTGAAACTCAAGAATCAACAATATCTGGATTGTTCGCAGCAGGGGAGGCGGCTACTGGCCTACATGGAGCCAATCGCTTAGGTGGAAATTCACTATCGGACCTGATTGTTTTCGGTAAAATTGCAGGTGAACAGGCTGCTTTACGAGCCAGCCAGATTAATGACTTTGAGGAAATTGATGGTGCTGAAATTTCAGAAGTAATAACTGAAACAATAGCTCCTTTAAATCGTGAAAATGGGGAAAATCCGGCTAAAGTTGTAGAAGACCTACGCGAAATGATGCAAAATAAAGTTGGAATTATACGAACCGGAGAATTACTAGAAGAGGCTTTAGTAGACCTAGAAAAGCTTGAGGCACGCGCATCGGTAACTAGCCCTGGTGGATCTCGAATATACAATCCTGGATGGCACCAAGCCTTGGAAATTGGTGCAATGATTGATGTTTCTCGAATGTGTGCCTTAGCGGCCTTAGAAAGAGAAGAATCACGGGGTGGCCATACTAGAGATGATTTCCCAATACCTGATTACAAGCATTGGGGAAAAATCAACAGTGTGATTTCTATTCAATTAGATGGAACAATGGCCATCGAACACCGAAGATATCCACCTATAGATTCAGAACTAAGAGAATTACTTGATGCTGATGATTTACATGAGGAGGACTGAATATGGCTGAAGAAGTGACCTTCAGAGTTTTTCGTGGCAGTTCAGTCGTATGGAAATCTGATTCATTTGGAGATCCTATTGGACAGATGGTGGATTACACTGTGGAAATGGATGAGGGAATGGTAGTTCTAGACGTAATCCATCGCATTCAATCTGAGCACGCACCCGACCTTGCATGTCGATGGAACTGCAAAGCAGGGAAATGTGGTTCTTGTTCAGCTGAGGTTAATGGAAAAGCCCGCCTGATGTGTATGACGCGTATGGAGGAAATTATGGAGGAGACTCCAGAAGGTCAACCCGTTTTGGTGAAACCTATGCAAGCATTCCCACTTACCAAGGATCTTGTGACCGATACATCTTGGGCCTACGAAATGAACAAGAAAATGGTTCCAGTAAATGGTCCTAAAGAATTAGATTGGAATTTCAAACAAGAAGAAGCCGATCGCATACAGGAATTCCGTGGATGTATTGAGTGTATGCTATGTGTCAATACCTGCCACGTACTGAGAGAGCATCAGATGTTCGATGAGTTTGCTGGACCAAGATTTTTTGTTAGATTAGCAGGATTAGAAATGCACCCTCTAGACACAAAGAATCGTATTCCTGAAATCAAGGAAGATTTTGGTATTGGGTATTGCAATATTACCCGATGCTGCACAGAGGTTTGCCCGGCTGGAATAAGTATCACAGATAACGCAATTATTCCATTAAAGGAGAGGGTTGTAACGGAATATTACGATCCTCTAGCAATGATTGCGAAAAAAATAGGGCTCCGATGACCAATTGGTCGATACAGAAATAGACGGATATATGACCCCCGCCCGGGCTTATCCCAAGCGGGGTTACGTAGATCAGCGCTTGCTAAAGAAAACCGAAGCACCCTGAAAATCAGAGGCGCTTGATTCCGGTCTTCTTCACGTTGGCCTTCTTTATCTTGGCTGGGAGCCAAGCCGGTCCGTTCGCAGGCTTGGGTACCATTGCGGTCGAGCCTGTGAAGCAATGTACCTTGTTCGTGCCGCGCTCGCGCAGACAGATGTCGGTATGACCACGAGTTGCTGCTTTCAGAGCAGCACCGCGGGGTTGCTTACTCACGAAAACCTGAGCAGTGTCATTGTCACCCTCCATCAAAACGAAGTATTTTTTGCCAGACATTGAATTATCCACCTCCACAGGGTGGGCCACTCAGAGAGATTATGAAGTTTGAGGCTG
>JAAZXA010000048.1 GCA_014240385.1 Methanobacteriota archaeon
CGTAGCGGCTGCGTTGCAACCGCTTCGTTATTTTCCGGCGGCGGCAGATATGGTATCAATATTACCGAGGTATGAAAGGAATATGGGAATATTGAGTATATACATGGAAAGCAGCAGCCCCGTTTTCAAGTGGAATAAAACTTCAACCATTCATCTTGCATTACATTCAAAGGTTTTTCAATTACCTGTTCATTGAACTCTGCAGACTTAATTGCATTACTCCAACCATCTATGTTCAATGATTCAACAATATTCACGTTTGAAACAACTTCAGCAACAGCCGCACTCCCCAACACTGGCAACCCACAAGCTTGCGCCTCAAGCACAACCATCGGCTGGCACTCAAACTGTGAAGGCACCAACAACATAGCCGATTCATTGAGCAACAGCCGCTTCTCCTCCTCGCTAACCCACCCCAGAGCATTCAACCAGCCCTGACTCGAATAAGGAGCCGCCAGAGCATGCGAGGAATCAATTCCAGTCATCATCAACTGTAGTTCAGGATTTGTCTTGCGCGCCATTTCCACTGCCTTTATGGCAAGCCCCGCATTTTTGATGGGATCGTCCCTTCCCATGAATAAAATTTGATTTTTCTTTCTCTCGACACCCTCCATCCTGACATCTGGGTCAACTGGATTATGCATTATGGTGGAATCACCAACCCATTCTTCGAGCCTATCATGCCAGACCTGAGAAAGAGTTACAACTCCAATTCCGTCCATCGAACAAATCCTCTTAACTTCATTTCCAGCACCCATCCTACAGAATTCATCGAAACGACCACTGTGAATGTGGATTACTACTTTCACTCCAACTTTCCTTGCCAGTAGTGCAACCCGTTTTTTCCTCCACCAAGAATAATCTGAGGCAGTATGGATATGAACTAAATCTGGAGGATTTGATTTTAACCGCCTGATAAGAGCCTTCCTTGCCTTTCTCCAGCATAGTAACTTCGCTAGATTGCTTCCCTCGACGTGCGTAGCCAAAGTCTCTGCATTCCAACCATCAGGAGGATTTTCACTCAATAGACGAATGACCGATGCTATTCCTCCTTTGGTATTGACTGGCCCAACGTGGAGCACCGTCATTACCTCGGACATGGTTCCGACGAATCCCTTCGACTTTGAGAATATATGGGAGAGCTCCCTATTGTAGCGAGCATCTCAAGAGAGGATAGGTTGGCCAGAGGCCATGATAGAGCCCCAAGCCACACTGGCATTGGGGGAATTAGCGCTTGCGGGATTAGCCGCCGGCCCATTCATCCTACATCGATACCGTATAGCAAAATGGCTGAAACTCAAGCCTCTAAAACCATCTTCGATTGAAGCCAAACTAAAGATGACACTCATTCTACCGGTATGGAATGAAGAGGAAATAATATTGTCAAAACTGGAAAACCTCGCAAGTCAAGAATATCCCCGTAAAGACTTGGAATTACTCATTATCGATTCAGCATCTACAGATGAGTCGATGGCGATAGTGAAATCCTGGCTAAAGGAGAAGCCAAAGGCATTTCCAAACCACAAGATAATCGAGATGGAAAAGAGGTTGGGCAAAACTGAAGCCATTCGTCAAGCAATAATTGCTGCAGATGAAAAAAGTGAAGTCATCGCAATGACTGATGTTGATGCAACATTTCCTCCCGATTCATTGAATAGATTGGCATCTTGGTTTTCAGACCCAGAAATTGGTGCAGTAGGTGGAACCCCACAGCGTAGTTCTGTAGAAGAAAAGGCCCATACCGAGATGGAAACTACTTATCGAGATTTATTCACCATGCAGAGAATAGCCGAGTCGCGAATTGATAGCACTCCTTTTCTCGAAGGTTCTATTGCTGGTTTCAGGCGAAGCATGGTGGATGTAGATTTATTGAATGTGTATTCAAATGCTGACGATTCACAATTAGCAACTATGGTTAGGCTGAGGGGAGGGAAGTGTATTCAGGATAGCGAATTATGTTTTGATGAAATGACACCACCTAGTAATGCTGGGCGGAGGTCTCGTAAAACCAGGAGGGCACAAGGCCTGTGCCGCCATTTGTGGAGGAATCGTAGTGCTTGGTTCAGTAAACAACATGGAAAGTTCGGCTCAATCATAGGTAATCAAGCGATGATGCATCTCATTGCACCGTGGCTAGTCCTAATGGCTGTTTTACTTGGAATAAGTAGATGGGTTATTCAAATACAAACTGGAAGTTATTTTGAAGAATGGTATTTGGCCTTATTAGTGATTGAATTGACTATAATCGTCGCTTGGTTTGGTGTCATATTCAATCTAAAGATCAAAGGAATTGGTTTCTTGCAGATGTTCCTTGATTCAATAACTAATTTGATGATTGCTCAATTCCTCATCTTGAGAGGTAAGAGTTTGCATGTTTGGAATAAACCTGAAAGAGGCTGATTGCCAAGGTTTGATTTGCTAATAGTATTTTTTTGGGTAACGAAAAAAAGCCCCCGAGGCGGCCGAAGCCGCCTCGAGGGCGCCGTATTCAGAGTTGTGCTATTGCTCCAACTCTGTCTTCTGAATTTGCGCGTGTATCACTATGTTCTTTGCTAATGCTCAGAGCATGTGTACGGCTTCTGACATAACGACGTCGCCGTTGTTCTTTACACGTACAGTTAGTGTGCAGTCAGCGTCGCAGAATGTGCCACCAGTGCTGGTAATGATGATTGTCTCACCCTTTTCCCAGCTGGTTCCGTCTTCTCCACCGTGTTGGCTAGCAACGCAGTCGCCACCAGATCCATCAGGGTTTGCACAGGTTGTTGGTACGCTGTCCTTGATGATCTCAATCTGGACAAGTGCCCAGTCAAGGTCTGCTCCGTTTCCGAAGGTCAAGGTCATTAGACCTGCGTCTGTTTCTACATCATCAGAGTGGTCAGCTGCGGTTAGCACATACATGCTTGGTCCGTCGCTTTGGTTTGAGCTAGCGAGATCGCTTGCCCATACGTATAGCACTCCTGCAAGAACCACAGTAATTGCGACCATCAAGATGGTAGCGATAACCGGGCTCACGGCTTCTTCGTTCTTCATTTCGTTCTTCATATTGTTGTCCTCCTCCCCGTTAGGGGGGCACTTTGCGGAGAGTAGATGTTGTATTTAATACTGTTGCCGCAGCACTTCGCGTAGACCCCCTGAAAACGCTCAACTGCAACCTATTTCCGAATTATGGTAGCGGGTAAATAATAACGCCAGATGGTGGTACAGTCCATTTGTAAGCGCGATGAAATTTCATTTCGCGATATTCTATTGAGATTTTCATACAGTTTGCACTAAAAGTAACATCCTATTGTTTAGTGCTTTAAGATGTTACAAGTGATATTGGGACAAATCAAGGTGAACAGGGTGAGAGCCCAAGAAGAGGGGATGGGATGCACTCAACGAGAAACCCGCAGCCCTGTTCAGTGTGAGTCAAAGGCCGATGGTGTATAATCGTTATGACCCGCACGTGTAAAATCAATCAATTAGGTATGTGAATAGCCCTTTCATCATTCTACTGTCAAAACCTCTGGCCCACCAGGAGTTATCATTACAGTATGTTCGAATTGGCCAATCATTCCACCATCGGCACAACGTAGGCCGTGATAAGTTTCCAAGTAACGGATTTGGATTAGTTTCTTAACCAGTGCGTTCCACTTACTTTTCCGGCTCATCTCGTCTGCTTCAGGGAATGGTTTCTCCAATAGCGGGAAGGCCCACCTTTCTGCGAAAGGTAATGTTCCATAGCGTTCTTCAAGATTCCTTGCTAGTTGAGCACCCAATGGTTTCAACTTTTTCTTTTGTAAAGCCTTTCTCCATTGAACATCACCAGTAACTCGGTAGATGTTTGAAGAGTTCCGCGGGGGGATGTTTTCGATCAAACCTTGTTCACCGGTTGTGCAGAAGGGTTCAACAGCATAGATTGAACCTTCTTCGACCACTCCCTTGAAGGCAGAATTTTCAGCACCACAACGATACGAGGGCACAGAAACCCCAGCATGTAATATCCATGGTTCCAATTGGTGGCCGCAAAGATTCCTAATCGGGTTGAATCCTGCGTCTATTGCAGATTGACCGGCTGCAGCTCCAACTTTATGCCAGGGTGTTCCGGGGTGCATGACTTCGATAGCGCAATCCCTTGCTTCTTTTGAAGCACGGATCTGGTCGGTATGTTCCCCTCCATTGCCAACTTCAACGGTCAAGGCATTATCACCAATACAACCATGAATGTGAACACCGATATCCAACTTCACTAAGTCGCCTTTCTGGAAGACCATATCGCCTTCCCATCCCTCAGGTGGAGTTAATGCGTGGTCAGTAGTATAGTGGGCGGCGATTTCATTGACAGAAATAGTAGAAGGGAAGGCAGGCTTACCCCCATGGCGGTGAATGTATCTTTCCGCAGACTCTATTACTTGATGCCAAGTTTTCCCTACCTGAATTTCATCTTTGATGGCTTCCAGTGCGCGGCGAGCAACATGACCTGCGTCACGCCAATGCTTCACCTCTCCCTCGACCTCCATGCCATCACGTCTTTAGTAGGTACAACGCCTTCTCTCATAACGGTTGCCGAAGATGTGCTTGACAATCCTAGTTGGACTAATGTGCTAGGGGGGCCCCCTTCGCATTCCCCAACTAGCACTGCGTTCTTTGGAAGGCCAAGTGACTCAGCGGCTAAAAACAAATTACTGCTAACTGGAGTCCCAGCAAGATTAGCACTTGTTGCAGTTATTGGCCCAACACACTCTGCTAATTTTTTTGCAAGGGGGTGGGATAAAATTCGAATCGCCATCATCTTCCCACCTAAACGTTGGTCTTGTTCGTTAATCGCATCCATTAGAAGAGTAATAGAACCAGGGGTAAACGAATCTAAAAATTCTTGAGCATGTTCAGGAACCTTCACCAGTTGTCGTACATCATCAAGGGCTGCAACTCCTAAACTAACAGGTTTTGAAGCATCTCGCGACTTTACTTTAAACAAACTATCGAGTCCTTCTTTTGTAGGCAGGCAAGCCAAGCCTGGTTGAGTAGAAGTTGGAAAGACAACCACTTCATTGGATTCCAACCTTGAAATCAAGTGAGTTGTAATTTCCATCATTACCCATTCAGTAGTATGCAGTTTTGCAATTTCTTTAGCCATCTCACTAGTCTCGGTCTTGATTAATAATTTGCCGCTTGGATAGAGAGTCAATTTCGCCTTGCCTTCAAAGATATAGCAGAACTTAGTTTCAATCCTCAACTTCCAACCAGCAGCGGTTATTTTGCTTGCAACCTCTGCAAGGTTAACCGCTTCAACATTTTTTGGAATAACTTGCCAAGAGGCTTTGGAACTACACATTTCCAAAATGTAGTCCTCTTCGTTCATGCTATCACTGAATAATGTGACCTTACGTACTACTTTTCAATTCTGTGGCGGATCTGTAGGTGGACTAGCAGGTGGTGCTGAAGGTGGACCAGATGGTGGTGCTGAAGGTGGACCAGCAGGTGGTGCTGAAGGTGGACCAGACGGGGGAGCACTAGGTGGCCCTGCTGAAGAGTTAGTAGGCGCTTCTTGAGGGGGACCAGTAGGGGGCGCTTGGGAGTTTGTTTGAGCCATTATAATAGCCATTGGATCATTATTTGGTGGACCAGCAGGTGGTGTTTGGGGTGCGGCCATAGGTGCTGTTGGGGGAGCCTGTGGTGGCCCGGTTGGCATTTCCAAAGAGGGAGTAGGTGCAGCAACAGGTGATTCAGGTGGCCCCGCAGGTGGTGCTTGGGGTGGGGCCATAGGCGCTGTTGGGGGAGCCTGTGGCGGCCCGGTTGGCATTTCCAAAGAGGGAGTAGGTGCGGCAACAGGCGGTTCAGGTGGCCCCGCTGGTGGTGCTTGGGGTGGAGCCATAGGTGCTGCTGGCGGAGCCTGTGGTGGTCCGGTTGGCATTTCCAAAGAGAGAGTAGGTGCGGCAACAGGTGGTTCAGGCGGTCCTGCTGGAGCAGATAGCGGCATCAGAGGTTCAACCGGCGTGATTGGTTCAAGTGATTCAGATAGAGATGCAGTAGATATGTCATCCATGACATTGATTCTTGTACTTCCACCTTCGTCGTGTTCGGCTTCATACTCAACTAAGTCGATATGCCTAGAATCTATTAGTTCACGTTCACTTGTAGAGCCAAATGTATCCATGCCTAAATCAAATGCGCCACCAAACAGCCCCTCTCCCATTGATGATTTAGGAGTTCTAGTAGGGTCTGCTTTCTTCAAAGTAAATTCAGAATGATGGGGGCCGATATCTATCGAGCGTCTTCCACCTACAGAATTGTGCCATAGCCGAAAATTCCAATCTCCACCCATTATTGAAAAATTGAATTCAAATGTACGTGATAACCCTGGGCCTATACTTGTGATTGCATCAGTTGGAGTGAATGATGTGCCTTCACTGGTTTCGATTAAAGGCTCAAGTTGGCCCATTGGAATACTTGCTTCATTTGAGACTTCAACCAGTACATTGATGACATCCCTATCATCATCATCTATTTCCATACTGACTGATATCAGACGTGCAATTAATGCGCCACTTCGACCAAAGTGTGATTCGCTCATGCCACTCCCTACTTTCCCTACGTATGATGAATCCTTTTTGGGGCTTGTGCAAACACGCTTGAAGTCTTAACAATAAATTAACGAAGCATCGCCCTTGTTGCCGGAGGAAGTGACCAATCAACTGCAGCGACAGTATGATGAGCAAAATCAATCCTTGAACGGTGTGATTCATCGTTTTTAATTTTCACTAGGTCTCTCAAACCAAACCAAAATTGACCGATAAGGGGGATGGCATACTTTGTTTTTGAAATAGCCCTACGTCCCCAATGAATTCTGCCCAGCGGAGTAGCATCATCATGAACTAATGCGATGTGAAACCAGCGTTGACCAAGCGACCTCCCCATCCATAATCCTGTATACTTGAAGTATAGCCAGTGGCTGGTAAATAATACTAACCAATGAAGCAAGACAATATGCGGTGCCTTGGTAATGCCGCTGATACTATAAGTCCAAAGAATGAAAGTTCCACCAGTTGTAATCATCAATATTCCCATGATGAAAATAACATCTAGGATGTAAGCACCTATGCGCTTCCAAGCATTGGCTAGTAGGACACCTTCAGGGACTTCCCCTGACACCAATTGACGAGCCACATTGGCAGGGTGGAGGGTGACGGGGTCGTTTGCCATGAGGGCCGCGGCGGGGCGGGCGGTTGTCAACTTTGAGCCTAAAGGTTGTAACTATACTTGCAAAGGCGTTTGATTAAACAAAGGCCCAATACATCGAGAAACAGAACTTCTCTATACTATACAGAAGAAAATCATGTATTATTGTTATTTACTTTTGCTGGAATCAGGATTTTAGATGCCAAGCCATCAAACCCTTTTCATCTACCCAATCCAACCACGATGCCCAGGTTGGGTCATGGCGCAAAGTGCGAGAATCTCCAACTACGACAAGACCACGTTTGGCGCGTGTCATCGCCACATTCAACCTCCGTCTGTCCTTCAAGAAGCCAACCTCTCCTTCTGAATTTGATCTAACTGTAGACATAATGATAAATTCTTTTTCACGGCCTTGATAACCATCGACAGTCTTCACTTCTAGGCCATGGAATGGTTCCCCTTCGGCTAATCCCCCTGCATCTTCGAAGAGGTCATTGAGCAACCGAACTTGGCCTGCATATGGGGAGATGACACCGATATCAGAGGTCTGGAGTTCCATTGCATCAAGAACACCTTTTACCAACTCAACAACGCAACCAGCTTCATCCATATTTGAACGACTACCGCCCATTTCATCAACTATTTCAGTTCCTTCAACCGGCACGAAAGCAACCGGGTTTTCCCAATCAGGCCAGTTGATTCCAGCGGGAGCAGTTCTCAGTTTGGCAGATTCACCATCTTCCAATCTGCCTTCGTAAAACCTTCCACTAGGGAAATCTCGTATTGCTGGATGCATTCGGTATTGGGTTTCCAGCATATTAGTGGGTAACCCCGCTTCTATCAATCTCTCGAACAGGCTTCGGTTCAGGCCACCTTCTTCGGCCCTTCGAGAGATGACTGTTGGAGGCAATTGACGGTGGTCCCCCACCAATACGACTTGCCTTGCTCCTCTAACTAAAGGGACAAGTGTTGATGGCTCACTGGATTGGGTTGCCTCATCTATCAAGACGAAAGGAAAGCGCCTGTGTCCAAGCATTTCATGTCCAGACCCAATGCATGTTGCACAGATAACATCAGCATCATCGAGAACATCCTCCGCCATCTTTCTTTCAAGCCGTTTGACTTCTTTCCAACCTTTGTTGAGGTCACGGTGGGCTAAGCCTTTTTCCCGACCTTTAAGGTTCTTCAATTCACTTTGTACTTCTTCGAGGTAGTCTTTCTCCATCTTCACCTTTTCTTGATCTGGATGTTCTGCAATACGTGCATCCATAGTTGCCGAGCGTAAGTTTTCTCTAACCTTTACCGGTTGTCCTAGCCGTACAGCCATAACTTCATTTTCAAGCAAGCCGTTGAGTAAATTATCAACCGCTACATTTGATTCCGCACACACTAGGATAGGACCCATCCCTCGCTTCACCCAAGTTCTTACTAATTGGACTGCAGTATGCGTTTTCCCCGTCCCTGGTGGGCCTTGGATAATAGATAACTTTGATTTTAAGGATAATTCCACGGCTTCTTTTTGAGAGTCATTTAGAGGATATTTAGAGAGATTGATTCTATCTATTTGTTTCTTCAAGCCACCAATATCAGGAGTTTGAGAGGCAGCTGCTTCGATGTCGTGCACCCTTGCCATGATGATGTCACGCAAGGGGGTGCCCATCTCTGAATCATCAGAATGAAAGGCATCTAGAGCATTTTGCATTCTATCATGGGCGACTCTATTTGCTCCCTTGTCAATTCTCCAAACTCCCTTCCGTAGGGCCTCTGGTCTTTCTTTGAACACCACCCTGATACGTTTGCGGTTTCGGTCAAGGACGATCCCCTCGTCGCATCTTTCCTCCATCGGCCTTGAACGGCTTAGAATAACAATGTCTCCATGGCGGAATCCATGCCATGGAAGGTTGTCTCCACTTTGGGCTGAGAATGAGATGATTGGGTCGCCAAAAAAGCGGCCGTTAGGCTTAGCTAGTAAATTAAAGAGAGAAAGGCCAGCCTCTGATAGGCGTTTATTGGTCCAAGTTTTCCAGCGTTTTTGCATTAATTGTAATTCATCATCTAATTCCCATTTTACGAGTGCTTTGAACAACTCATAATGCTCTTGGCTTCTACGCCATTGGATTTTATTTTCGGGAAGCTCTCTATCCCGCTTTGGACCGGGGGATATACGCCGAACATTGTCTCGGCCCATGCAATTGGCAACATGTTCAGCAAAAGGAGGTTTCCGGTCCTAATTCTGTATTCTTATTCAATTTACTTGATAGTACAGCAATCGGTCAGTCTTATACAGGATTGTTAGGCCGAAGACCTGAGGAAATCATGTTCCGCAGGCGGTCTAAGGGTGACGGGCGCAAGCGCCGTTCAACCAGTCGCACCTGTCCTTTTTGTGACGCAGAGAATCCACTTGATGCAGAATCTTGTCATCAGTGCTATTATGAATTAAATAAAAAGGCCAAGGATCAAAGCAGCGCTTCTTCCGACACTCCCAAGGATTCCCTTTGGGGGGAATTGATGCGAGAAGTAATCCCTGGTGCGGAAGATGAATTAGTTATGGAAACCAGAAGTATGGATGAAATGACCTATGAAATAGATGAGTACGATACCGTTGGAGATGATGAAGTGATTATCATGTCGGAAGGCGGTCCAAGTTTTGAAGAAATTCTTGACTCGGCTCAGTCCGCTGAAGAAGAAAGAGCAGATAGAGCATTGATGTCTTTAGCAACCCCCACTATTGCCGAAACAACTGCAATTCAGGAAGATGATATTGAACCCCCACTTCCCACACCGGAATCCACTGTTCCAGCAGCAATGATTCCACCTCCACTCCCAAGCACCAACCTTTTTTCAGAGGATAGCCTAGATGATGACCTCGATGAGATAATCGCTGCTGCTACTGTTGCAACCCCTGTTTCTGAACCTGCACCTCCAGTGGCTGTTCCAACACCGCCACCTTTGCCGCCCACTCCTGCCCCTGCCCCTGCTCCAGTGCAAGCCCCCACCCCTCTGCCTGTGCCAACACCAGTTCTGACAATACCCTCCATCCCACCGCCACCATCGGCTTTTCAGATTCCAACTCCTGTCGTTTCAACTCCTCCTCCAGTAGTTCCTGTACCCTCTATTCCAAGTTTAGCGCAAGTGAATGGTGCCAGTGCTCCTAGTTCTCCAATCCCCACTCCACAAGTTGCTTCGCAAGCCAATGGCACTATTTGGCCTTGGCCACAGGCTGAATTATGGGATCAACGAGACTTGCGAAGAGGGATTATCGAGGCGATGGAACTAGCAGGCCGCGGAGATAGAGCCTCTGCATTATCGACTTTAGATAGAATTGGCCCTCACCTTGGGGAGAGTATGGAGGCTTTGCACCATATCGGAGCATTATTGCATACTCTTGGTCGTGGAGAAGAAATGAGAAAGATGGTGAATGCCGCTGTTGCAACCTACCCTAGCGACCCCAATGTTTCAACAGCAGCAGCCGTTCTCCTGCAATCATGATGATAACGCGAGCCACCCCTTCACTGCGGCTGGGCTCGGAATTTATCTTACGGCCAGTGCACCGCAGATTGCTGAAAGCGGTACTATCCGCATATGCAGAAGACCCCATAGGGGCTAGAGCAGCACTTCCATGGCTGAAAGGAGAGGACGACATTACCCACCAAATGGCAGACTTTCTTTTCGAGTTAGAGATTCACAGCAACACGGGCAGGATTCATTTCTGGAGCATTCATGAAAAGGATAATTCAGAGACTTTCGTTGGAATGGTGGGCCTCGGGGATGAATTAGTATTGAAAAAGACCAACTGGAATCTCGGATATTGGGTCAGACCAACTTATCGAAAGAGAGGGATTGCACAAAGAGCGGTATCAGAAGTGTTCGAATGGCTATCTTCTCGCCCTGAAGATTTACTTATCGAGATTACCGTTCATCCACATAACCCTGCAGGATTGAAAACTTGCAAGGGAATTTGTGATGCTTGGGGTGGCAAGGTAATGGAACCAGAATTATACCCAATAGAAATCAATAATCGCACGGTGCTCCATCACTTACATCTCATTTCATTGCCCCTTGATAATGAAGAGAAGTGAGGTTATGGTGCCAAAACTCTGGTTGACAGTGGATAGCGACGATATTCGCCATATTCCGCGCCATCAGGGACATCCGAAAAGAAGTAAGAAGAAATTAGCAGAACCATACCGAGGTACTGAGCCAAGTCCAGACTTATTGCTAGGAATGAAGGGCTTTTCAAAATGGATTAATGAGGGTGGTAGTGCAACATTGTTTGTTATTGCAGAACAATTGGAATCCCTTGACTTCTCTAAATGGTTGGAAGAATTATTATTGACAGAGAGAGTTTTGATTGCTTGCCATGGGCTTTCTCACCGGTCATGGTCGGCATGGGGGGAAGATACAGAGGGCTTTTCTCAAGCCTTGGATGATGCGACATTGAGATTGAAAGAGTTTGGTGGGAAGTATTGGCGGCCTTGGTTCCGCGCCCCTGCGGGGTATATTGCGCCTTGGATGGCAGAAGTTTTGGCAGCCCAAGGGTATCTTGTCGACTCCTCAGTAAATGAAACCTGGTTAACGAGAAGGAAAACTGGACCACGAAATTCTTGGAATGTGGTGAAGAAGGCAGTTAAAGAAGCTGGACTTATTGAGCGAGAGTGGCTAATAAATAGTGAATTTGGGTTGAAATTACCGGTATGCGGCCCAGCCTTGCACACTCCACTCCTGAAAACAATTTCAAAGCGCTCATGGCGTTCTGTTTCTTCATTGGAAAAGGCCCATTCTATGGATGTGGAAAACGCAGACTGCGACGTAGTTACTGTATATTGGCACATCTTAGATCACGCTCGGAAAAAGGGCGATTGGACCCCACCTTTTGTGTAGTTTTTTTGAGGAACTGTCACCCTAATGCTTTTGGAGGGTCGACTACGGCAGGGGTTCTATGTCTGTAGAGGCCATGGTTCAAGGAATGATTGACGATTTGACTGCCGCACTTGGTGATGCTGTAAAGCATGACAAGGGCAACTCCGCTGCCGGAACTCGCGTACGTAAGGCTATGCAGGGCGCAAAAGCAGCTGCACAGGATGTCCGTACAAAGGTTCAGAGCGACAAGAACGCTTGATTTCTAAAATCAATTTGTTTTGGACCATATGGTCCAATCACCGCCACCATTCATCAAAGGTGCGGATGCCTTCTTACTAACACTCCACCCTTCAATTTCAACTTGAATGTTAGGGGAGATGACAAGCCAGTTAACATTGGAAAGGTTTCCACGATTCTCAATTACGGTTTGATTTACAATTTCGTCTTGCCAATCAGTAGTATCAGCACGCCAGTGTCCTGTGATATTTCTACTTCCATCTGCATCAACTTGTAAATGGAATGAATATAACCAATGCATTCCCAATGTGGAATCGCTGATGAATAAGAAGTCCTCTTCATCTTCCATCTCTTCTGAAAGATATTCTGCAGCCTCACTGGTCCAGGACGTTTGCCCATGAATTGCAGCAAAAAATGACAAAGGTAGGATTAAGCATATCCCCACTAAAACAGGTTTCCATAATATTCCGAGGTTTTGCAACCCTTCGACATCATTAGGATTAGCCTTCTCTTTCCCACTGGTTAGTTGCCTGACTCTCATTATGTACCAGAAGCATGGAATCATCAAGATAGTGGCATAACGGCCATTATTCCCTAATGTCCAAACCATCCATGGCCATTCTGCATTCCATAATAGAGATTCATGAGTCCACAATGAAGCAACATAGAGGATAATTGCAGTAGTCATCCCACCAATTACCGCAGCTAAAAGGCCGGCTTCTCTATCGATTATCGTTGTCGATGAAGCAAGACTTTCTTTGAGGAATGGCCATAATACCATCCCAAATATCATGAATATCAAAACTACATCGATTAGGGAAAAAAATACTGCAGAGGAAAACCTCAATGGTGCTCTACGAAGTGCTGAGAAGGTACTACCTTCGCCAGCGGCTAATGCAAAACCAAGGAAAACAAGAACTACCAATGAACTTGAAGCAATAAAAGCCCGATGTGGGCGTCTAGTAACTTTGGTTAACAATTCATTTGATCCATCGATTGCAAATACAATGAATCCTAACATGAATAAAAGCACTGAAGTTGTAGGGTCAATTCCTTTTACAGTCGCCCCAAATAATACTGCACATGGAGCCATTAGCCAAAGGAGTGGCATTCCTTTCCCCCCAGTTCTTAACCCTAATATCAAGGCCAGCATGGCGATACTAATTGCAATTAACATGAACTCTTCAGGATAAACGCGACCTGATGCAAAAATCAGAGCAGGGTTAACACTGGCAAGAGCGGTTAGTCTCGTAGCAGCCCCAGTTCCATACAATCTTTCTGTGGACTTCCAAATTGCGAACAGCATCAAGGCAGTCATCATCATGGCGCCAGTTTGAATGGAATCAACATCATGCCCCATAAAATCAAACCATATTCCAAGCCAAGCATGCCAAGCCCAATACCTTCCACCCACATCTGGGCTGTAATTTGGATCTGATGACTCAGGGTCGATAGGTCGTGTATGGCCCCAATCCAACTTTGCTTCACCAGTACCATCTTCGACGGTGACATAGGTTGAATGAATATAGGCGTCAAGCCCCAATTCGCTACTTGATGTAGCAATAATATGGAGAATTATTCCCACCATAAATAGGATACTCCAGAAGCGGTTACTTTCTGGATTCCACCAAGGCAGGCTTGCTTCTTCCTCCTCCATCAATAGGAGGGGGCGGCTATCTACTGTTCAATAATTCTCTTATTAAAATTGGAATAATGAGGATTGACCGGTACTTCTTATTCGTCCACTAAGGCGTTTCATATTTCTCTCAAAGCGCTTTTCTCCAAATTCAAATTCATCGATAAGGAAATTGCGCAATTCCGTTTCATCGACGTTCCCTTGTTGCATTGAATCAACATCACAGGCTGGATGATTGAGGAATATTTCTCGGATTTCCGCGAGTCTTTCTGGAACATCTTTTTCTTTTACTTGGCAAATAGTTTCAATATCTCCGTGTTCTTTTATCAATTTCAGACCTGTTTTTGGACCGATTCCCTTTATTCCAGGGTGGAAATCCGTTCCTATCATGATTGCCAAATCAACCAATTGTTCTCGACTAAGTTGATGCTCTGACAATAAATCGTCTAGAATTATTCTCTCGGCACTGACTACCCTCCCCATTCTCTTACTGCCATGGCTCATTAAATTTCGAATTAATATTGGAGAGCCATAAAGGAGCGCATCCCAATCTTGGGTAGCAACGATATCGATTTCACCTCGCCTAGCCATAACTGCCGCCTGTCCCTCTCCTTCTGCAGCAGCATCTACCCATGGAACACCTAGTAAATCGAGTAATTTTTTGGTTTGGGTTTGCATTTCAGGAGTATAATTTGCGGCCCTTTGGCCCATTTTCTGGGCTCTTTCATAATCACCTTCAGCCAGTGCCTCTTTCCACTCTTTTTCGGCTTTAACTCTGCGCGCTCTGCGCTGAGCTATCACATCAGTCTTCAATTCAGGATGTTTTCCGTCAAAGACGTAGACTGGTTTTAATCCAAGTTCAAGGAGAGTAGTAGTTCTCTCCAGAAAGCCCATCAAATGAGCAACTGGCTGACCTTTGGAATTTGTCAATGGCCCGCCATCACCTTCAGCACCACGGTTTCGCATACTTGTAATGAATTTAAATGCAACGAGAAAGGCATCGATTCCGACCGTCTTCCCTGCTAATTCCTTGAGATCAAAAGATTGAGCATCAACAAGATCTCGAAGATTACACCCCATCCTCAATCTACCTCGTACTCATCTTCTTCTTCTATCCATTCTAGAGAAGCATTTGAGGCTCTATATTGCAAAAACCCTCCAATAGATAAGAATAGAATTCCAGCCGCAATTCCTGAATAAATTGGTGTATTCAACCAAGTTGGATCAAGATTAGTAACTGTAATCGCACCTTCAGGAACCACATGGATGACTGAATTCCCATTACCAATACTGACTAACGTGGTATCATTAGTAGGGGCTGCGTTATTTCCATCACCGGTTGTTCCCCAAGCTGGCACAACATCGCTACAACTTCCGCATTTTTTGACGAGTTTAACATCAATAATTACACCATGTCCTTCAGATGGATCAACTGCCAGTAATGAGAAGAAGCCTTGAATTTTTGACAAGCCGTGTTTACTGGTTGCACTAGGGTCAGAAAATGTCTCCACATACTGGTCAAGTCCAAGGCCGTAAACGAACATGCTATCTTTCCCTTTAGAAGTATTAACATCCACACTATTTGAATAAACAGAATCCAGCGGTATCCATATTTGAAATTCATCATTCAAATTTAGGCCGGTGAGGAATTGGTCATTGGCATTTCCAAGGCTTGCTAATTGATCTAATGTGTGGATGCTCTTGCCCAGTTTCGCCTCATCATATGGTAAGGACATGACCACTACCGGCATGATACTCAATGAAATCATCAAGCCAATCATGGTAACCAGAATAGCAGGAACTTTCCAAGCAAGCCCTGGAATGAAGGCGATTGATAGGACTCCCACAGCTATCACTGAAATAGCCCAAATAATTGGATTAAAGAGACTATAACCCTCTACATCCACTTCTCCAAAACCCAAACTTTGTGAGGCAAATGGGCTTTCATAGGACCCACCTTCTGGTATTTCAACAACGAATTCTTCAGGTGGTAAGGCGGGAACATTCAAGTCAAAATCTTGGTTAAGATAGAGTGTATATCCACCACTGAAATCATGTGGCTTGGTAAATTCAATCCGCACACCGAGAGTTACATTTTCTTCAATTTCATCCATATCATGACTGACGTTATACTCGTAAAAATTAGTTGTACCTTCTGAAGGGCCAAGAACCATCACACCACCTATGACACTTTGACCATACATGATATCGATTCGAACTTCCTTTGTGCAAGTTTGACTTTCAGGGCAATTGATTGTCAGAGTGAAATCTCCACTGAATGGTATCCCTTTGTCAAGTCTGACTACTCCTGGATAAGGGGCACTGCCGGTAAAGGTGAATGCACGCTTTCCACCACCGCTAGTGGCCTGGCCAGGGATATTATCTTCAAAAAAACTATCATCAGTCTCACTATCTTGACCAGCATGTGTCCAAGTTTCCCAAGTTGAATATTGTCCCGCACCTTGTATTCCAAACATCGACATATGTTTGTTGAGGTGTGAGGTAGGGGTGCCTCGAGGGGGCTCTTCTTGATTTAGCGCCTCATCAGCAAAAACAGTTGCAGAAAGAAGAGGAAGTAATAGGATGAGGAAGCAGGCCAAGTAGGAAGCCAAGCGCGGATACCCCTTCATCAGTCCCGCGAATCAAACCTCCATCAAGAGGTTGTCCCATCATCGATTTCCTATGGAATACCTGAAGAGTAGAGGATAGCCGCCAATAACCATGGGAGGCAACTATCTTGTCATTGGTAGTGGCTGGCACCCAACGTTGTTCCATGCAGAAGTAGAGTCGTTGACGAATGCACAAATAATTACCCATAGTGATAGGATTGTTGAAATAAATAAAATTGAAAACCTTGAAAAGTCTGCAACTGTGAACCAAGTTTTGGCTTCATGGCATAAAGGTGATATTTTCGATTATGAAGAAAAATTTGAGCAATGGCTGGATTCGGTTAACCTTGATAACAAACGTAGTATTGCTGTAAAATGTACGCGCCATGGCGAAAAGACTCCTACTGTGCGAAAGGTAGACATCGCTACTAAGATGGGAGCATTTCTTTCTTCACGAGACTTTAAAATCGACTTGACCAGTCCCGAGCAAGTAATCGAAGTAATAATTGAAGGTGAGTTAATTTTCTGGGGTCTGCCTCATTTTGATTCCCCTCCAAGGACAGGATGGAAAGATAGAGTAGCAACAGCAAGGCCTTTTTTCAAACCGGTTAGCCTTGATCCAAGGCAAGCCAGATTAATGTTCAATTTATGTGCTGCAAAATCCCTCCTCTTAGACCCCATGTGTGGAACTGGGGGCATATTAGTTGAGGCATCTCTATGTGATATTCAAGCAATAGGAGTTGACCTAGACCCGGAAATGGTGGCAGGGACGAAGAAAAACATCGAATGGTGCAATGGCCAAGCAGAAGTCATCTGCGGCGATGCAACAAGGCTTGCCGATTTAGGAATCACAGGAATAGATTCAGTTTGTTTTGACCCTCCGTATGGCCGTAATGCTTGGCTTTCAGACAAAGGGGTGAATTTTTTCTCTAAGGTTTTGAATTCCATTAACGAAGTTTGTAATGTAGATGCTACATTGTGTTGTATGCTACCAGCATCTGCAGACGGTAGTAGTGTGATTGATGGAGAATACCATGTAATGGAAGAACTATTCTTGAAAGAAGGCTGGCAAATTGAACAATATTGGTTTATTCCCGTACATTCTAGTCTTGGCCGTCTACTCGTGCGCGCAAAGAGGCTTGATGCTGAATAATCGAATCTAAACTTAACAAAGCCAGCCTTTGTTCTTCGCTTGCTTCGGGAAATTCATCTCGATAAGGGCATAACTCATCTTTGAAAACTAAATCTTTCATATCTAAAACTACGGGATATGAACGGCAACCAGAAGGACGATGAGAATGTATTTTACAAGTTCCAGAGGCATCTTCGGCTGATGAATCAGTTTTCAAAAATACGCAGGCTCGAGTCTTTGGGTCATTGGCTAATTCAAGTACAAATGAAGTTTCAGCCAATGGTTTGGTGAATTGAGAAATCTCCAACCCGGTATGTTTTGAGATTTTTTTTGCGTCTTCTTGACTCAATGGCATCTGGGTTTCTCGGCAGCATTTACTGCAACCATGTAGCAAACACGGCGAGTCCATGTTTCCACGAGGTGAAGCCGCTGCTTTCAAAGGGAGGGAGTGGCGCCACTCGGTTTGGGCAATTAGGGTAGCCTGGATATCCTGACGGGCTTCGGACCCGTCGACGCGGGTTCGAATCCTGCATTGCCCGTATTTTAGCGGTTCGACCTAGACTCGAAATAATACCAAACAATATTACAACCATATACGGTGTAGATTAGTGTTTGACGCCATCAATTAGCATCAGCCAACCACTAAAGAACTCCATTCTTATTTTTTAGGCACCGGCCAACCATCACAAGGCCAGTTCAGTCCACGCCTACTCCAACAAGAAACATCATCACCACCCCAATCAAAATTCTCTACTAACTCTAATCCAGCATCACGATATTCAGCATCAGAAATCCCTAATGGAAGTCCTTCATCAAAATCAACATCAGCATGAATAGTAATCACTCTATCAATCATTCCAGCATCTAAGAACAACTTGGCAGTTGTAGGTCCACCCTCAAGTAATACTTCTTGGCACCCTTTGTCGCCAAGAATATCCAAAACTTTCCCGATATCAAATATGCCATTTTCACAAGACATTCGGAGGGCCCAGCGCCCTTCTAATTCAGTTGCATGAATAATTAGTGTATCTCCTCCATCTGTTAGCATCTTACAATCCATCGGTATCCTTGCTTGACTATCGAGGACTACTCTCAGTGGTTGCCCTGAATGCCCAACATTTACTCGGCGGACATTTAGCGATGGGTCATCTCTCAACACTGTGGCGATTCCAACGATGACAGCATCAACAGAGTTTCTTAGATGATGCACATTGTCTAGCGATTTCTCAGAAGTAAAACGTCTGGAGGAACTTGTTAAATCATCAACATTACCAGAATTATCTACAGCAATTTTGAGAGTAACTAACGGCCTTTTATTCTCGCACCAATTTAGGAAGGATTGCATTTGTTGATTTGCTTCTTTTTCCATCAGTCCAACCTTTACTGTAATCCCGGCTTCAAGCAATACTTCGATACCTTCTCCTCTGACGGTTGGGTTACTATCTCGGTGTGCAACGATGACCTTTTTCACACCAGCCCAAAGCAATGATTCAGTGCAGGGTGGAGTTCTACCAAAATGGTTGCATGGTTCTAGAGTAACGAAAGCAGTTGCACCGTTTGGAGAGTGTCCATTTTTCTCAGCATCATGAATAGCCATCTGTTCAGCATGTAAGCCTCCTAGATGATCATGCCACCCCTCGGCGATAATTTCATTATTCTTCACTAATACACAACCAACCAATGGATTTGGTCGTACCTTACCTTGACCACGCTCTGCAACCTCAATTGCGCGTGCCATGAAAGAATACTCCTCCTCGCTCCAAGACATCTGATTCAGGTTGCGGAGTCATCGATTACTCAAGAGGGTGGCGACTGCTTCAAGTCCTTCAGCCCTCCTCCCCCACCATGGCATCGATGCATTGTATCATCAATCCCGCTGGTCGCGATGGCAGCACTGGTAAACGCTGGCCCAAAATACTGAAGCGATTGGAAGAGGATGGATGGGATGTAGAGGCACACATGACAGAACGTGTAAGTCATGCCACAGAAATTGCTTATGAACTTCGAAACCGCTTTGAAAATGATGATTCAAAACCCCTCATCGTTGCAGTTGGGGGCGATGGGACTGCACATGAGGTTGCGAGCGGTTTACGCGGCTCATCATTGGTGTTGGGGCTGATACCAACAGGTTCAGGAAATGATTTGGCAATGGCGCATGGATTACATCGCAAAAAGATGGATTTAACTTACCGGACTTTACTGAATGGAATTGACCGCAGCATTGGAGCTTTGAGACTTGAGGGTAAAGCAGCACCAGATGTGGCAGGCTATCCAGCACCAAAAGTACGTGCTTGTGATGGGCCAGTTGAAGTAGAAGGAAATGTAGTCAGGTGGGTGTTTTTAGAATCAGATTGTGGAGTTACCTCATTGACAAGTCGAGCAAAACTGACAAGAGCAAAATGGATTCGCGGCAGTATGAAGTACACATATCTTGGGTTAACAGAAGTATTGAAGTGGAAAAAACGCCAAGCTTGGATAAAAATCGATAATGAAGAGCCAAAAACAGGCGTTCTTTCGATGGTTGCTTTCACGATGTGTGAAACCTTTGGGGGTGGCTACAAAGTTAGCCCAAAGGCCTCACCTCAAGCAAAACACGGACATTTAACAGTGGCATTGAACCTCTCTAAACTTCAGATGATTAGGCTCATGGGTCCATTGCGAAAAGGCAAGCACGTCAATATGTGGGATATCAGCCATGGGCCTGCACAACGCTTAGAAATTCGAGCATTAGATAGAGATGGCAATCCTACAGATCTACCACACACTCCACCGCTCTTTGTACAAAGCGATGGAGAACCTTGTATTCAAACTCCAGCGATTCTACAGTTCATGCCTGACCAATTATTGGTTAGGGGTGCTCAGAAAGTTGATTGGGCCTAAACTCAAAGGTCAAAGTTTGAGAAGTCATCATCATCAGCCATCGAAGGCCTACGCCTGCGTTGTTGAGGCTGTTCCTGTGGCTGTTGTTGTTGAGGCTGTGCCTGTTCCCGGGGGGCCGTTCTTCGATTTTGAGGAGGGGACCTTTGTTGAGGTGCTTCTCGTTGTGGAGGACTTGACCTTTGTGGGGGCGAGGATCTTTGAGGTGCTTCACTACGAGCGGGTTCTGAACTTGAGAAATGTTGGCGACCACCACCAGGAGGTCCACTTTGACGCCCTCCACCGCCACCGATTATTCCGTCAACAAAACTGCTCGCTTCAGATGACATATCCGCGAGCTTCTCCTGCATATCAACGGCTTCATCAGTTATGATGACTCCACCTCCGCTCATCTCCATTGTATTTTGTGAAAGACCAGGCCCTGAACTCAATACATTATCGAGACTGAAACCCTTGATGTCTTGATCAGCAACTTTGGCAACCTTAGGGCCACTCTTTTTCTTTCCAATGGCTTCAATTTCCAAACCTTCACTTCTGGCTTCTTTGATATCTTTCTTGACTG
Source organism: Methanobacteriota archaeon (assembly GCA_014240385.1). Classification (GTDB taxonomy): domain Archaea; phylum Thermoplasmatota; class Poseidoniia; order Poseidoniales; family Poseidoniaceae; genus UBA226. The sequence goes on from JAAZXA010000048.1 coordinate 21,072, forward strand.
CTTTCGCTTTCATCACTCGGTCTTTACCAAGTAGCATTGCAGCAGCCGTGGCTGCGCTCTTACGCTGCATCGTTGTTGACAGAATAAAGAGGCCAAATGCCCCACCTCCACCAACAGCCATCAAGGATATGATGTATATCCAACGGCCAAGAATAGGAACATCTCCGTTAACCCATTCTTCATCATCTTCTCCATCCATTGAAATTACGGTGTTATCTTCTCCAATCGTCAACTTAGTCAATAACATGACCTTGCCACCTGGGCCTTTGACTTTACAACCAAGAAGATTCGCTTCTTTGGGCAATCCTTCGTTTCGAATATCTCCATCTGCAACAGATTCAAGGAAATACCCTTCGAATTCAACTTCCTCATACCATTTTAATGCAGCCATTCCATCTTGGATATTTTCTGTAGCAGGAATTATCCCCATAGTTACAAATCCTTTGTCATCCTTCAATTTCGGCTCTCCGAGAGTAGTTGGTGAAAGTGGGCTGCCTTTACCTCCCATTGCTGGGTCCGCCCAATCTTTGACATTGACTCGAGTGGCTGCATCACCAGGAATGATTTCAGTCTGTACAATCACAACAGTTGTAACTGCTTTGAGTAAATCAAATGCTTCTAAAGGCCTACCTGCACCTTGTAAATAGTGATGAAATTGGCTTAATTGACCGCTGAAATAAAACGGGTCACTAGTGTCATTTTCACACCCCATCTTCGTCATTTCATAGGTATTATCTTCACCTTCTCCTAATTTTGTCACGATTGTGACAGCGTCCTTTTTGACCTTGACATTATACTCGCCACTACTTTCACCCCATGCAGCCATATCTGTGCCTAAACAGCCAGAAAGTGGAACAAAAAGCATGATTAGCAGTACAAGCAATGCCATCCGAGCGCCTCGCATGGGCTACACGAGGTTCGACTTGATTTGAAAAACAATCGCTTCGAACTTTTTTGTAAAGAGGTACCTTAACCTGTTCTTTCAAGACCAGAAGGCGCCTCGGATGGCTAATTGCGGAGATCGCATAGCCTGGTATCGCGCCGGATTTGAAATCCGGTGGTGTAAGCCGCGGGAGTTCGAATCTCCCTCTCCGCGCTTATAGATCAAATATCAAAGCGGAGATGCGATCCGAACTAGGCGAGAACTGAAGATTAATAATCGAAATAATCGTTCTGAGCGTAGTTCTGAAAGACCAATCATCACTACACAGTGAGTATTCTGAAGCATTACTCAGTAAGCCGACGATTTGTAATGATAACAGCCCCTAACCCAGCAATCAGTGTCATAACCAAACCTAGGGCAGGAACTGTCTCTTCTCCAATAGTTTCACTCTGTAGGGTTTGGGCATCCTCAATCAAATTCTCAGAACTCCAACCTGAGCCAATATAGGCTAAGCGCTTGTCATGCTCTTCATCGAGAATATATATGACTGCATTATGAATAATGGTGTAATTTGTCTCTCCATGCCCCATAGTGTGGTCCATACTTTCATTGCCCATACTCTGATCCATGCCCTCATGACTCATTGCATCAACGGGAGAAGGAATAAGGGATACATCAGAATAATTTGCAGCCCAAGCCAAGTGAGTTGTATTTCCAACTTCTACGCTGTCAATTCCAACCATTGCTTCTTCCCAAGCAGCATTTGTAGCATTCCATGAATAGAGTTTCCACCACCATGAACCATCTGAAGGTGATTGCTTATTATCAATCATTGAAGAGCCATGCCCCCATTGTTCATGATAGGTGAAATTGTAGGAGATATTAGCATCATCAAATACAGCACTTGTCAAATTCCACCCACTTGCATCATCAGGAAGAGTCTCAAATGCAACAGAATGTGATTTTACATATCCCCCCTCTCTAAAGTGAAGGGGTGGGGAAAGTAAACTAAAGTTTGAATTATTTGCGACCCAAGCAATTTGTGTTGAAGAATTAACTTCAATCGAATCGATTCCAACTTGTGAATCTTCCCAAGAAGAATTACTTGCATTCCAAACTAATAATTTCCACCACCAAGACGAATCAGAAGGAGAACCAAATCCATCAATTTCAGTCATTCCATGGCTCCATTGCTCATTAGTAGTATAATTATACGAAATATTATTTGCATTGAAAGCAGCAGTAGTTAGATTCCAACCAGTCTCATTCGATGACAAAGAAGAATCAGCGGAAAAATAGATACTTGATGAATTATCGGGATTTAGAACTGAAACTTGATTGATCGGAGTTGGATGTAAAATGCTTAAACTGTTGAAATGTTCCATTTCTTCATCATATGATTTGTTAACTCTGATTCCAAAATCACTCCATACGTCTTCCAATTGTTCAGGGCTTCCAGTCAAGTGAGGCCAATCGGCACCATGGGTTTCAGAATATTCAGCCAACCTCGACACATTATCAAACCCAGGGTCCATCGTTATCGAAACAAATTTGATATCATCACCGAGTTCATTTGATGCAGTGCGCAACTTGGAAGTATCCAAAGGGCAAACATCGGGGCAACTTGTGAAGATGAAATTTACAACTGTAATGTTCCCCTTCAAAGAAGAGAGAGAAAAGTTACTATTATCGCGGTCTATCAAAGAGAAATCACCCGCATTCCCGCTTGCTAGTGGAGTGCCATTGTATTCATCTCCACTGATTTCTCCTGACGGTGAATTATCGAGACAGCCTGCGAGAGGGGCAGCAAGTAAAACTAGGACAATAGCAAAGGTTGACGCTTTCAAATTATTCACCTGAAATTCAAGCAGCCCAAGGAGGTAAGCACCAACTTGGGAAGTTATCTACTCCTCCGGGGTTAGAAAGGCCGATCCCGTAGATCATTAAGGCTACAAAAAATAGTGGAAATACTGCGGTTTTTGTGAAGATAAATGGGTCTCCTCTCAAGTGCATAAACCACCCAGCGATACCAAAAGCCTTGATGACCCCAACACCGATTAGAATTGCCCATGTGGTATACTTCTCCAACTCTATGTAAACCGCTCCAACTTCGATGACTGTGAACACCATCAGCATTACGAAATTAAAGTTGTAAATATCCCCAAAAGGTTTTGCAAGCGCTTTTTCCCAGCCAGCTAATTGATGATCTCCCATTCATAACACCTCTTTCTAATACAAATAAAACGCGGGGAATATAGCCACCCAAGCCAAGTCAACAAAGTGCCAGTAGAGGCCGAAGTATTCGATACTCTGGGCATTGTCTTCATTCCAGCCTCCGTTTTGAGCCTTGAAACAAAAGAAACAGAGAATAATTAGACCTGCGAACACGTGGAACCCGTGTGCTCCAGTTGAAACATAGAAAATCGAAGCAGACAAACTGGTTTTAATTGTGAAATCTTGGTCGTTGATTAAATGGTCCCACTCAACTAACTTCAGCACTAAAAACAGAGTCCCTAGGACAAGTGTCGCAACGAGGTTATTCCTCACTGCACGGCGTTGGTCAGGCATCCACATCTGCATAAACTTGGTCTTTGGCTTGACGTATGATGAAGCAGAAGCATACTTCAGAGCAAGTACTACTGTGTATGAGGATAGAATTAGGGCGAAAGTGTTGATTGCGCCAGGAAGTAGTGTCCAGAAGTTGTGGGTGACGTATTCTGATGCTACGATTACGTAGTTATCCGAACAAACACCGAGCGATGGGTCTTCTCCAATCGAGTTGCATGTTTCATCCCAATGGGTAGTCCATCCAAGGCGCATCCTCAAGTAAGAACTGAAGAATGAACCGAAGACCATACATTCTGACATTAGGAAGATCCAAATTCCGACCTTTCTGACATCCATACCACCGTAGGGTTGACCCAAAGATTTCATTTCATGTTTACCATCATTTGGATAATCTTCTCTCCACCAATTGAATATGGCAATGAAAACAATGAGTAAACCAAGCATGAGGATGAGGTAAGATTCAACAAACCCATAGAGGAATAACATCAGACCAAAGGCCATAATAATCGGAGAAAATGAGTCGTGATGGGCATGTTCGTCATGGCCATCGCCATGGTCGTCCCCGCTTGCTTCAACTGAACTGTTGACTAAACCAGCGATAACTCCCATTATGCCATAGAATCCAATCAGGATAGAGCCCACCAAAGCACCCACATTTAGAGCGTGAATATGAGCCATCTCTGCTCCGAGGTGAACGGCGAATAGGCCGCCAGATATTCCTAGGAGAGCAATACCAATTCCCACACTCCCCATCCATGGGCTCTCATTGTTATTGGTGTGTTCACTCATTTCTTCACCCCCTTCTTCTCACCGATTGCCCAGAATCTCTTGGCAAGTTTTGTGACGAATCCATCAGGGTGATGCTCAGTATTTGCATCTTTCTGGATAGGTATTTCTGCAAACGAAGGAGTTGGTGGAGGCGAAGTTGTAGACCATTCAATAGACCATCCGCCCCACGGGTCTGGACCTGCCTCTTGACCTTTCTTTTGACTGTAAATCATATTAACAACCATAATCAAATTTGAGAGGCCGAAGATGATTGCCCAGATTGTAATTGTCATATTTAGGTCGCCATAACCAGAATCAACAGCATAAGAGTGAGTCCTTCTCGGCATCCCCATTATTCCTAGGCGGTGCATTGGCCAGAAGGCAGCATTGTATGAGATAAAAGCAGTAAGGAAATGTAGCAATCCTAGTTTTTCATTGAGTAATCTTCCTGTCCACTTGGGATACCAGTAGTAAATTGCTGAAAACAATCCGAATACAACGCCACCAACGAATACATAGTGGAAGTGAGCGACCACGAAGTAGGTGTCATGGAAGTGCATATCAAGACCTGCAACTGGGAAGAACATACCTGAAATACCACCTAGGGTGAATGTTAGCAAGAACCCGAGTGCCCACAAAGTATGAGTTTTCATGACCAAAGATCCACCCAAAAGAGTAGCAAGCCAATTGAATACCTTCACTCCAGTTGGTAGAGCAACAAGCATCGTAGCCGCCATCATCAAGAAGCGTAATTTTGGATCCATGCCACTAGTTAGCATGTGGTGCCCCCAAACAATGAACCCAACAACACCAATTCCGGCCATTGCATAAACCATTGACTTGTAGCCGAAAATTGAACGCCTTGCGCTTGTTGCGAGTACCTCAGAGACTACACCAAATGCCGGTATAACAACAACATATACTTCGGGATGACCAAAGAACCAGAACAAGTGTTGGAATAAGATAGGATCACCGACATTCGTAGCAAAGAACACAGAACCGATAGTCCTATCCAAGAACATCATCAAAACACCAATGATTAGTGCCGGTAATGACATGAAGAGCATGAACATTGAGATTAGAATACTCCATGAGAAAAGAGGCATCTTCATCCAACTAACTCCATGTCCGCGCATTGTGAAGAAGGTAGTGATGAAGTTAACACCCGATAGAGTAGAAGAGGCTCCAAGCAGTATCATTCCTCCCACGAATAAAGTTGTACCAGCGTTTGCGGACATATCAGCACCACCTGTTGAAGTAGAATAAGGCGGATACATAACCCAAGTAATATCTGCTGCTTGACCACTAAATATCCCTGCAAAGAGCATGAATGCAGCAGGCGGAAGTAACCAGAAACCAAGTGCGTTTACACGAGGGAAAGCCAAATCTTGTGCACCTATTTGCAATGGCACGATGTAGTTAGCAAATCCTGCAATCATAGGCATGGCTGCTAAGAATACCATTGTTGTACCATGTAGAGTGAAGAATGAGTTGTATTCTTGTTCGGTTAAGAAATCATTCATCGGAATTGCTAATTGAATACGGAAAAGAAGGGCAAGAACTCCACCAACTAAGAAGAAGAGTAATCCAAAATTAAGGTAGAGTAGTCCAACCCCCTTGTGATCGGTAGTAGTCATCCAACCCTTAAGCCATTGGCCAAAGTTAGCCATGCTGAAGCCATCTGGGTTTCGAAGATAGAAGACGTACAATGCAGCCAAGGTCATTAGAGAAATAACAAGAAGTACGACTGAAAGTAAGACCACCATTGCACGCTTGCTTTCTACCACTTCCTGAATTGGGCCGGCATTTACTCCAGCAACATCATATGAAGTTCCAGCGAAGGCATCGCCTTGAGGTGAAACATCGCCATTGACAGCATTGCCCCAGACTTTGAATTCCACAACTTTTGTATCGTCGGCAGGGGAAGTCCAAACCATATCCCAAGAACGCTGGTCATTTCCCTCGGCAGTATGAGTTAAACCACCATCCAAAGTTTGGATTTTTGCATCATCATATACTATTGTGCCCTGATTTACTGTTAGTCTAAATCCACCTTGGTTTGCATCGCCAATTATTTCATCATTGACAACGCTTATTGTCAAGTTGTACTCGGTGCTTGCATTGAATGAATCTGGTAATCCAATGATTGTGACACTGGTGGCATCAGAAGCAGTGTGACAATAACATCCATCATCTGCTCGGCTATCGATTCCACCCTTTTCAGCAGTGAACTGAGGAGTGGCAATTAGGGCAATACCAATTATTGCTAACAGGAATACTGCCCTTCCGCTGATACGTGTCTTGGATAAAAGCATCAGGCTTCACCTCCACAAATATTGGAGCTAACAACTGTAATCTGAGCCGTCATGTAAGCATGTTTCATCCCACAGTATTCTGCACAAACTACATCGTAAGTACCAGTTTCCTGAGGTGTGAAGTAAAGTATGGTTTCCAAATTTGGAACAACGTCTTCTTTGACTGCCCACTCTGGCAAGAAGAAGGCGTGTAAGACGGCATCAGCATCACCTACTCTTTCACTGGTCATCTTTAATTTGATTTCTTTGCCACATGGGACATAAACTTGGCCTGATTCGCCGGTTCCTGCGGCATAGCGTGTATATTCATGAACCACATTCCCTTCTTCGTCCTTGACCGTAATCTCAAGGATTTCTTGCAAATCAATTATTGTATCAACATGCCCTTCACCATCGGTAATATTGAATTCACCACTAGCCGGTTCGTTTGACCACTTGACGGTTAGATTAACTTGTGCAGAACCAGATGAAATTGCAATCCGACCATCCGAAACGCCAATATTCACTGGATATAGTAGCCCTTCTGAAGATTCTTCAACTATAATTGGCTCGGTATATTTGAATTCCCAATTCCATTGGGTTGCAATAGCCTCGACAACAAATGCTTCATCATCGCTTGGAGAATTACCCCAGTCCTCATATAGAGAATTCCAAGAAACGATACAGAGGTAACCGATTAGAATTGCGGGAATGATGAACCATGCCATCTCCAATTTAAAATTCTCTCTTTCTTTTGGAAATACACCCGGTTCCAACTTCTCAAGTGTTGATTCATCAACCATCCCTTTTCGGAATCGTAAAACGGCATAAAACATCCATACAAAGACAATTGCACCGACGATAATCGACCAAAACATGAACGTATCATATAATCCTACGAATGTAGTGTACTCAGCAGGCATGAATACTCCCAAACTGATGGCGGGAGTCAACCACTCATGAACATTATCCTTACACCTCTACGAGGTGGAGCGACTATGGGTAATTCAATGAGCACCACCTTGAGTCGGGAATCATGGGGGATTGTAGTGCCGCAATCAACCTCTTGGACGAGGGAGTAATGATTGCGATAGAAGTACAACCAGGGGCTCGCCATGAGGGCTTGGTAGGTTTCAATGAATGGCGCCAGAGGCTGCAAATTGCAGTTCGTGCGCCACCTCAAGATGGCAAGGCTAATTCTAGCATTCTCGACCTCTTTTCAGAACTACTTGAATTGCCCGTTTCAAGAATAAAAATTAGCAGTGGACATACTTCGAGAAAGAAAGCCATAATGATATCTGAATCTTCATTTGAAGAAATAGTAGAGAAAATCAATGATTTACTCCATGAGGTATCTTGATGCCAAATAAAAGTGAAAGATTTCGTTTAGCAGCACAAGCATTAGCATTTGCTCGCACAAGAAATAGGTCAGGCATACCAATATTAGTAGAAGGAAAAAAGGATAGAAGAGCATTACAAGCATTGGGATTCACTGGGCCAATGGAATTAGCGAACAGAGGTTGGTCGATGGAACGCCTCGCAGGCTGGTTTGCAGAGCACCTTCAAAATGACAAACCAAAAGATGGCAAAGCCCCACTTATCTTATTGATGGATTGGGATAGGACAGGTGGAAGGCTACAGAGTGACTTACGCAGACGCTTGCAGGCCCTTGACATTCAAGTCGATGAAGAATTAAGAAGAACATTGTCTAAAGTGTTGAAACCTGAAACTAGAGTTGTTGAGAGCCTATATTCTATGGCTGATGAATTATTAGAACAAATTGAATTACTTGATTATTTAGAGGAAGAGTAGGCGTCTTATTCATCAATCTAAACATCTCCCCTTCGCTATGGCCGGCGCACTACTCTCTCCTGAGTGGTTTGCTTTCTTATCTCTAATTAGTGGTGCAATCTTGGTTTTTTGGCCAATGATTCACATGCGTCTTAACGAGGAACATCACCCAATATGGCCTAAAATCGACCATTATTTACCTTGGATACCGGGATTATCCATATTTTTTGTTTGGCTATTAGATATTATTGCCCACCTAACCCTTGATATGGATCAACAAAGAGTAGCAACCCGATTGACTGAAGAATCTTCAATAATTAGTAGACTTGCTGTAGCCCTAACTGGTTGGACTTCTTGGGCGTTACTGGTGATGGTTGGATTTGGGGCCCACTTAGCAATGACAGTTACAGTTCTTGACCAGAAGGGAGAGATAGCAGGCGATAGTCATCGAATTCACGATGCAGCACTAATTTGGTTTGGGGTTTTCTGGGTGATGATGATGTTTGCATTAATGCCTGCGAATCCTTTCCAACAATCCAATTTTGACATCCCTTCACAAATTCCACCCCCACCATCAATGTGGGATGTATTGCTAATGACTCCAACAGTATTGTTGGCTGGTTGGATGATTGGATTTGGAATTCTTCACTTGGCAGACTGCACTTGTACAGCCCACTGGCCAGATAGCATTTCTCGGCCTCACCCAGCAACTGGCTGGTTTGTTGCTCTCCCAGTAGCAGGAATTCTTCTCGGCTTCACCCTTGAAGACCTCAATACGGTCTCAGATGGAATGGCATTGACAGACCTCATTCTTGATGAAGTTCATGGAAGAAGAACCGCCTTTTTGTTGGCTTTTAGTGGTACATTAATCCTGACAAGTTGCGCTCTGCAAACTAGTATTGTCGGTGCGTATCGTACACGAGTTGGCACAGGGCGTTGGAAAGGATTAGCCGCATCAGTAACTCATACCATTATCTGGATTTTATTCGCAGGTTGGGCAATTCTCTCCGGCCTCCCTGGGGTAGATACCTCTTGGGGTGCAATATCCTTGTTAGCCCGCCTAGCAACCCCGCTCCTTCTTATTGGCGCGATTGGTTTACTAATTCCACAAATTGGTTTTGATGATAAAGCGAGGCCAGAATTATGGGGATGGACCTTGTTGTTGATGTTAGCAGCCCCAGCACTTGCTTTATGGGAGCCGCGCACAGCACTCATCTCCCTTATATTGCTACCAGCACTATCGCTGGGAATTCTTATTCCTGCAATATTTGAATCAGATGTGCGGCTTTCAAAGAAAAGGAGAACAATTTGGACCATAACCATCTTGGTTGTTGATGTGTTTATCATCTCAACCCTCATTCTTTTTGCTTTTGATTATGTTGGAATGATTGTTGTTATCCCAGGCTTACTTCTTTCAACCCTCTTCCCTGGAATAATGGTTCATGCATGGCCTGAACATATCGATTAACGGTAATAATACAATACTTGACAAAAGTCATTATTGTTGATTTTTGACCCCGAACTCTTATCAATGCAACTAATGGGCTCAGGGTTTGGGAATCTTAGATTTCCAGATGGGATGGGAAACATGGGCAGAGCCTTTAGGGAAGGAATAGTACCCGAAAAACGGGTGCGGTTTAAGCATAAGATATCACGATTTGTTGGCCTTGGCAGTAGAGCGAAAGTCAGTAAAATTAGCGAGGGCCCACTAACTCGGGTTCCAGCTATGATTACAATAGAAGACGATGAATGGATATGGGAGCAGGTAAGCCAAGAGATTCTTGCCTCGCTTTCACACAGATTAATGATTCAAGGCTCAGATGGTAAGCCTAGGCCACTTGGATGTACAGCCGATTTCGACACCGCTCTTGCTTTGGCCAAAGAAATGGCCAATGATGGCGAAGTAGTTTTGATAGAGGCTATCTAATCCGCCCTTTATGGTCGACGTAGACGAAGTACGCGACTTACCAATTAGTGGGCTTGCTAAACAGCTTGACCACGATATGGAAAAATGGTTTCTTCACGCGACCAAAGAACTTCCAGAAACCCTACGTATCAACTCTCTAAGGGCAGACCGTGATTGGACAAGAGAACAGGTTGAAGCGATGGGCGGCAAAGCCCTGCCTTGGTATCCCGATGGTTGGGCCTACACCATGCCTTGGTTGAGAAGAGAGACTCCAGATGAACTCCGAGACCTCTACATCAAATTACATGAAACAGGGCGAACAACAAGACAAGAATCAGCATCAATGCTTCCAGTCATTGCATTATCGCCACAAAAAGGAGAAAAAATCCTTGACATGTGTGCATCCCCTGGTTCAAAATCAACTCAACTTAGCGAGATGATGGAAGATACAGGACTTGTAGTTGCAAATGACGTTTCATCGGGCCGTCTCAATACCTTAGTAACCAATCGCGGTAGAGTTAGCATCGCCAATATGATGCTGACGAGACATGATGGCCGCCACTTCCCTGCAGTGCCAGACCCGGGATTTGACGCAGTTCTTGTTGATGCACCGTGTTCAGGCAGCGGAACCATGCGTAAGAATAAACACGTTTGGTGGGATTGGAAAGAATCCTCAGGACAATCGCTAAGAAGACTACAACTCGATATCTTACGAAGGGCTTGTGCTTTGCTCAAACCTGATGGCAGATTAGTATACTCGACTTGTTCATTTGATCCAATAGAAAATGAAGGGATAATCAACCAAATTCTCGAAGAAAACGAAGACCTCGAACTGCAAAAAATTGATGTCAAAACAGTCTTCCCCGGACTAAAGGTAAGACAGGGTTTAAGCAATTGGAAGACTGAAAAATTCAATTGGAATAACGACTCATTGAAACACTGTATTCGTATTGCTCTAGAAGACAATGATTCAAGCGCTTTTTTCCTTGCTTTGTTGCATCTAAAATCAAAAGAGGAAACCGCTAAGGCAATGGCCCCAAAGTTCCCAATTTCCGAGATGAAAGTTCATGACCAACCACAACAGGATAATCGACTACCCTCTCCTTGTCCATCAGAAGTAATAGATGAAGTGTGTAAGCATTGGAATATTCAAGAACCGGAGAAGTGGTCATGGTGGCAACGCGGCAAGAAGCTTGCCATCTCAACTCCAATGGCCCGTCAATGGCTATGGGATTCACCTCGAACTCTCAAGAGAAGAAGTAGACTTCCAGGAGGTCATTGGCATCCACTCAATATTATTCACGCAGGGACAACCGCTTTTCAATCAGGAAAGAGTGGTATGAGGCCCCGTTCAGAAGCCGTACCCTTGCTAACCGACCAAATCCAATCAAAAATTAAGATAGAAAAATCATTAATGCA
>JAAZXA010000040.1 GCA_014240385.1 Methanobacteriota archaeon
AAACCTTGACTACCTATTTCCAGAACATCATTATTACAATTATAGAGCAACCCTTCTATGCAAAGACCTTCGACTTTTCCTAATGCAAAAAGGCTGATAATTTGACCATTTTCACAGGCCAATTCCAGCTCTCCTTTGACAGCCTGAACCTGCCATCCATCAAGCCAGATAATGGCCTTGGGTACATCGTTTTCGAAGAGAATAGTAAAGGCGGCAAAAGCATGATCAATACGCCCTCCTTCAACACCGATAATATCGACTCTTGTCTGCTTGCTAAAATCATCTTTTAATGCAAGCCATTTTAGAGCCTTTGAAAGGTCAGAATCATCTTGTCCTTGCATCTCAATAACCTCTGCATTTGGATGCTTCATCATGCCTGATTTTGCTAAAGAATCCATGTCTCCAATGATGACATCAACTTCGACTTGGTTCTGTGCTGCGAGACATGCCCCTCCATCGGCTGCAATAATCAAATCTGCTGCCTTGGCAAGAGGTTCCCAAATTGTAGAATCAGGCCACAAACCAGCCGCCACTATCAGTGCCGATTCCATAACCTTGATGACAAGGCTTGCGGTGCTTGAAGGTAAGGGTGCCGAGGAGGCCTACGGCCTCTACGTACGTGCGTAGGCATACGCCGCTCTACGAGCGGCGAACACACACTTCACTCCACAGACTTCTTCAATGGCGGGTTTGTCGTTCCTCAACATGTACCGTAGGTCACAGTCTACCCTGCGGTCCTTTATTTTGGTATTTCTTATGGCCATTGCGCCGTTCGCTTCGATTCAATTAGAATTCCAACCTGAAGTAGAACCTGACTCTGAGCAATTCAACTTTGTTGACTTTAGTGAAGGCAGTGGTGACGAATTAATTGGTGAGACATTAAGCCTGAACAATAGTGATTGGACGGTTCGAGCCGAACGCGGATTTGATGAGTGGTCAAAAAATCAAATGAGCAATAGTTCAAGCATTACTGCCAACTCACTTATTTTGGATGATTTGGGCCGAATGCACGGCTGTTGGACCGAAGGCAGTAATGGACTTTGGATGTTTAGGACTGAGGTAAATGGCAGTATTACTAGTCAACAAGTCAATGATTCTGCGGTATCTGATGGTTGTGCATTAGCCATGGATGGCCAAGATAATCTATACATTGCCTTCCTCGATGATGCCGGAGAATTACACCTCGCAAGAGAAGCAAAGAAGGGCTCAATGAATTTTAATCGAACATTTTTGACTCGAGCACTGATTGGAGACCATGTTCAGATGCCATTGAACATTGGCTTCACCGATGGCATGCACGCAAGTATTGTGTGGAAATCTGCAAATGATTCGTCGCTTTGGCTGACTACTCATAGCGGTACAAACTGGAATTCAAGGCAATTGGTGAGTGAACCAGTTGGAGTGGATGTTGAAATGGAAGTTGATACGGGTGGAATGACCCATCTTGCTTATACTTCAGGAAATGATGTCCGCCTTTTGCGTTTCAATGATTCATTCGAAGAGGATAAGGTGTTGCTTAGAGAAGAAAGCGACCTAACCTCGGCTCGCTTGGGCTTTACTCTCGATGCCGTCGGTAATCCGCAAGTCTCCTTTGAAGGAAGTGGTGGAGAAGCAATGTTACTTCGCAGCCTTTCTGGCCAATCAACAGGAAGAATTGAACCTGATCCAATGATTAGTTTGAACCTCACTAATTTGGATGAGGGCTCCTTGCCTCAATTAATATCGGATGCAGATTATAATGCAGATGGCTTTGATGACCTGGTTATTGCAAATCCTGCAGAGGATCAAGTGCTAATAGTAATGGGAGGTGCGGAGAGAAATAATTTTTCTAATCTCACAAACATTCAAACTTTCACGGGAATCACTGGTGAAAATTATGGCAAATCAATTGCAGCAGGAGATTTTAATGGAGATGGTTTTGATGACTTGGTCATAGGTACACCTCAATACCAAACTGAATCAAACATTACTGGAATTGTATACTTGCATGCTGGTTCAGCAAGTGGTTTGAATAGTAGTGCATCTTGGAATTGGAGTCTTAATTCAACTGAAGGAGAGACTGGCTTTTTGGTATCCTCTGCCGGAGATATTGACGGTGATGACGATGATGAATTACTCATAGTATCACTAAATCATACTGCTGCAGTAGATGCTGAAAAAGGCAGAGTTGACATGTTCCTTGGTTCTTTAGAATCTTGGGGTAATCAATCAAACTGGTCTCTAAACGGCTCGACAATTGATGCAAAATTAGGCATGAGTATTGCCGGAGGCGGGGATGTCAATGGTGATGGGTATGCTGACATAGCAATTTCCGCGACAGGTAGCAAAAGTTCTCCATTTGGCTATGGTGCTGTGCATATTTTCCATGGTGGAAGTGTGGGAATTACCAACCAGTAATTCATCGAAACCATTGCCGTCGAGGTCAGCCCAGGCAAGGTGATAACCGAATAATTTTCCTTGTATACTGACCTTTATCGAAGTTTGAGGTTGGTTGGTAATTCCCACACTTCCACCATGGAAAATATGCACAGCACCATAGCCAAATGGAGAACTTTTGCTACCTGTCGCGGAAATTGCTATGTCAG
>JAAZXA010000083.1 GCA_014240385.1 Methanobacteriota archaeon
AATCGACTACCACTTGAGGCGCCGGTATTACCGCGGCGGCTGGCACCGTCCTTACCCACCTCTTATTCCAAGACCTTTGAAGAGTCAAGAAAAGACTGGGTCTTACCCCAGCCACTTGGAGTTCCCTGGTCACGATTTCTCGCATTGCCAAGTTTTCGCGCCTGCTGCACCCCGTAGGGTCTGGATTCGTGTCTCAGAATCCATCTCCGGGCGATTGCTCCCACAACCCGTACGCGTTGAAGGCTAGAGGGTACGTTACACCCCCTACGACCTGATACGCCGCAGGCCCATCCTGTGCCGCCGGAGCTTTGATCCACCAACCGTTCCAGGCATGGTGAACTATGGAGCATTATTCTCAGTTTCCCGAGGTTATTCTCCAGTACAGGGCAGGTTATCCACGTGTTACTGAGCAGTATGCCGAGTCCCTAAGACTCTCGACTCGCATGGCTTAATCGAACTCCAATAGCGGTCGCCTCTGGCAGGATCAACCAGATTTGTTCGAAGAATAAATTCTTCTCTGCACTGATCCTTGAAGACGACATCACAAGTTGTCACTTATTGGTTAATTTTTGGTTGGAACACTCTTTTTCTAGAGTTGCTCTTTATCTTACACACATTATCTGTGTAACCTGATCACCTTCTCAGCCCCGAGCGGGCGTCCCCTGATGGAGATCGGTTTCTCGGAACCGCATTGCTTCGGCATCACGCCCATCAGATGCCGGTTTTCATCATCTCCGAAGAGACTCCATCGGCAACGCCTTGACAGACGCAAGCAACCTTGCGACCTACCTACCCTATATGAAGGTGATGGCAGGGGCTGAACCGCAAAACCGGACCACTGCTAAGCCAAATGCTAAGTTCCACTTGAAGTCACCCTATGTGGGAGTTTACTATCATTATTTCTCAACAAAAATATCCAATAATTTCAACCAGTTACCCTACCTGGTAGATGTCAAAATCAAAGCCATTGATAGTTCTCGTAAACTCTTTTTTCCCCTCTAATCGATAATAATACTCTTCCGATTTGGGGTTCAATATGAGTATTTCATGCCTCCATGGCTTTTTCATAACATGTATCCAGACACATTATCTCTATTTTTAGCCCTTAATCAAGGGTGGATGAGGTTCTTACGGGAACTCGGTTGGGCAAAAAATGCCGAGTGAAATCAATGCTACTCAACTACTGAAAGTTGAGAAATTATCAAAAATAGCAATTGCTAAAATGATAGCGGAATCATTCCGCTCCGAAGAACTGTCTCAGCATCGGGTGCATTTCCATCGCCTGTTCCTTCTGAATTTGCTCATACGTTCTCAGAATAATTCCTACCGCCAGTAACAGACCCGTCCCCGTAGCATTACCTATTGTACCGAGTAAATCTGCTCCAGCAGCTAGTAATCCGACGAAAGCGCCGGAGAACAACGTGACTGGTGGAATATACCTCTGTAGAATTTTCTCAAGCACTGCTGGATTTTTACGGAATCCAGGAATTTGCATCCCCGTCCGTTCAATTTGTTTAGCCACATCCTTTGCGCCCATATTTGTGGTCTCGATCCAAAACTTAGCGAAGACCATTGAACCCAAGGTCATGACACCGACATAGACTACTACGTGTAGCATCATCTCACCAAGTGAATGGCCGAAAACATCTCCTCGTTGGTCGAGTAATGGCAGTAGCCAGTCACCTACCCCGTTAACCATCGAAGCATACCATGCAAACCCGTCCGAAGCAGTGCTTTGACCGGGCTCGTAAGCCCCGAACAATTCGGCTTGAGACCACCACCCTTCACGCCCCAATATCGGAACCGTAGATAAAGTCGGATGACTCCAGAAAAGCAACGTGAACATGTTGATGTTAGCGAGCAGTGCTGCCATTAGAATGACCGGAATATTACTTGCATATACTAAGCGTATTGGATACTTACCCTTGTGACCACGAACTTTTCCGTGAGTTAATGGTAATTCCAATTTACTCGATTCTGCGAATGCTACCACCAAGAATACGATGATAGATGATGCTAATGCAACGATTGGATTGACGTGCGTCAGCAGCATTGATTCGAATCCATTTTGTGATACTAATTGTGAATTGGATGCTGTCCTAAACATGTAAAATATCATCGGCAGTACACCTGATGGTGGATTCTGAACACTGTATTCAACACCCGCTGTGACCGGTAGTGGAGATAAGGTTCCAACGAAAGTGGACTGGGCAACTCCTGCCGCAATGAATAGAGAGATACCGGAGCCAATTCCCCACTTGGAAACTAATTCATCGAGAAGGAAAACTAAATATGAACCAATAAATAATTGAGCCACGATAAGCATGTTAGCCCAGCCAGAACCCAGGCCGTTGATTAGATCCGGGTCAGGGTCTAAGAAACCATAGGTTTGTGGAATTGACTCCACTGGTATCATGATTAGAACCAATAACTTCTGAACACCTTGGTAAAGTGCCTTATCATCTGTATCTTGTAGATCCAATTTGATAATCTTAGCACCGGCGAATAGCTGCATGATAATTGAACCAGTAACAATTGGACCAATTCCCAAGTGCATGATGGTACCGCTAGCGCCGGCCATGATGGCACGGAATCCAGAGAAGATATCCAATGCAGTTCCAGATAATCCCCATATCATGACATTAGTCATACCGAAGTAAAGAATCAGAACGAAGGTTGTGGTCCATAACTTGGACATGAAACGAACGTGACCATCTGGCTTAGTGATGGTTGGATAGACATCGACGAATCTACGTAATGCATAGAGGCGGCTTGACTCGGTCCCTGTATAGAAAAGACAAGTCAAAGCAGCAGCAGCACCGAATCCCATCAACAGTACACCAACAAACAGGAAACCGACGGCTTCTTTGTCGACGAACCATGAATAATAGGTAGCAAAACCAACAAACCCTAACCAAATTCCCAACTTTAGGTATTTTCCAACAATGGGTGTTTCCTTGATTTTCTCTGGCAAATCAGTCATGAAACACCACATTAGGTATCCCACATAGAGGATAGAGAGAACTATCCCTAGGATGGCTCTATCGCGTAATAACTGGTCAACAGAGTCACCTAATAGGTTCTCTTTTTGCCAATAAAATAGGGTGCCGTAGTACATTGCAGCGATTAGTCCAATCGCCCACGTAACTCTTCTGCGGTTAACCATCTACTTCTCCTCCTTTTCCATTGCCGCATTGTTGCTGTCAAGTAGTTTGGGTTTATTCCTTCAGCGTAAGCTGCAATCACTCGCTGTCTTCCTCGCCGCCATCAAGTGAAACACTTCCACCTGCGGATTCGATTTTCTCTACTGCTCTTGGACTAGCTGCTCCAACAGTGATGTTGAGCGCAGTTTTTATTTGTCCACTACCGAGTAGTTTATCGATTCCCATTTCAGTCAAATTTATTGAATCTCCATCTGCTTCCATCTTTTCAAGGTCGCTGACATTACAACAGACGTTTACAGTACGCAGGCTTGGCTTGCGGTTGAATCCGTGCATTCCCCAGTGGTTAGGCATGTACTTGATTCGAGTCATTACCTTGTGCTTGTTTAGTCCTGCGTTTCCACGGCCACCGCGCTTTCCTGCACCACGGCCAGCCTTGTGGCCACGGCCATGAGTTCTGCAACGTCCACGGAATTTATTGGTTCTGCTTACCATCTCAAATCATCCTCACATCATTCTGGCCACTAGGGCCTCGATTTCATCGCCACGTGCTCCTAAAGCACCGCCAACACGGAAGGAGCGCTTGATGCCCCCCCAGCCTTTTGCCCCACGAGGTGGGTGAAGGCGGAAGACTCGCTTCATTCCTGCAACATCCTTGACAGTAGCATCTCCGGCTGCAATAGCCTTTGATAGTCCTGCAATGTTCTTGAAATCGCTATTATCTTTGACCACTTCATCATCGATACGCTTGTCGCCTGCTAGACGTCCACGCTCTGAAATTAAATTGTTGATGGTTGCTTCTGAGACTTCTCCCCAAGTGATGTAATCCTTGGCTTTCTGCAACATTCCTTTGTATTGGTCATTCTCTGGAACTAGGACAGCGTGATTAACACGGGTCAAATTCAACATGTGCATTGTTTCCTTGATAGTGCGCTCGACACCAACATCTGATCTTACTCTAACAACTAGCCAAGTCATTCTAACAACCTCCCTTGAACCATGAACAATCTTTGACGCTGGTCAGCACTGACCTTTGTCTTGTTCATTTCTATTAGAGCATTATATGTTGCTAATGCGTAGTTGATAGTAGTGCGAGTTTGCCCCTTGGAGCGGCTTAGTACATCTGTAATGCCTGCTAATTCCAAGACCTTCTTTCCTGTGCCACCAACAACTAATCCCTTTCCTGCTGGAGCTGGCATTAGTGTGACACGAGTAGAGCCGGCACGACCAGTGACCTTGAATGGGACGCTTGTTCCTGGTCCAGCGCTAGACTCCCAAGAGCCGTTTCCGCGCTGTACTGAGATAACATTGAGTTTTGCGGCATCTATTGCCTTGCGGATTGTGCCTGCAACTTCCTTTCCCTTGGCGATTGCCAAACCGACATATCCATCTCGGTTTCCAACACAGGCCATGACATTGAATCTTACACGGCGTCCACTGTCAGTCATTCTCTGAACCATGTTAACCTTGATGATCTCTTCTTCGAGGTTTGGAAGTAGTGCATCGACGACCTGAACTTCACGGATTGGCATACCACTGCGAAGGGCTTGTTCCATAGTGACTACTTCGCCAGATAGAACTGCTCTTCCTAGGCGAGTTAGAGGTTGCCAATTTCGCAATGCTTCCATTGGGTCAACTCCAACTCCACGTCGACGACGTGGTGCATCTTCGCTAACCTCTGGTGGATTGAAAGCAAGGGAGAGACCTGGTGCTACGTTTTCGGACTTAGCAGGTGCAGAGGGCTGTACCTCTACTGGCATCTCTGGAGTTGTTTCTTCTTCTACTGGTGCTTCGTCACTCATCAGAATGCCCCCTCTATTTTGCCACGAGTTGCTTCAACTTGTGATGCGAGTTCTTCGTTAATGTGAGCCCCATCTAGGCGCTCATCATCTGGGATTGCGGATTCACCATGTGGTAAATCAAGTCCAGCATCTAGCATACCCTTGAGGGCTGCATAAACTCGTGAACCTCTGGATGCTGCAAGGCCGATATCAAGGATTGCCTCCTCATGTCCTGCTGCTATTGCCGCTTTGCCCATTGCCAATCCTACCAAGTAAGATGCTGGTAAGGACTTGCGTGAATTGGATTCTGGCCATCCATATTTGGAGACTAGGCTTGAACCGTTGATATTGATGACAACTTCATCGCCTGTGGCTACATAGTTGACCAATTGGCAAGTAATCTGAGTGTTAGAAATTCGAACAACTGCTCGCGGCTTGCGCGCTCTAAGCAACTTGCTGCGACGGTGGTAATCTGTTTCGCCACTACGTCGTCGCCGATATTGGAGTCTTTTTCTTGCACCTTGAACCATCATTCATCACCTCCAAGTGAAACCCCGTCCACAGCCATTTGCTGGCGCATGTGGGCGAGAGAGCGGTATGAACCACCCTTTGCCTTACGGTAGTAATACCTGTATTGGCTAGATTCCAAAGTTCCTTCTTCACGCATCTCTGCAAGAGTACTGCGTTGACTACGGATGGTTCTCATCCAAGTCTGTTTGCGAGGAGTTCGGCTATTTGCACTACCCTTACGCTTTCCATGACCCTTACGGCGACCCTTTGCTTTCTGAACTGCGATATGGCGGGCACGAACACGGCTTGTTCCCTTGATTGGCTTTGCTTTAATCCAACCTTCTTCAATGAACTCGCGGATATCGTCCTTCTGGACAGCAGTGCAAATTTGGTCAACAAATGCTGGGTGAACCCAGATTCTGTTAACTCCGCACTTTAGCAGTTGTGCTGCCATCTTCTTTTGATTGGTAATCTGCATCAGAGTCCCCTCCTTCGGTTTAAGATACGAATTCCTAATTCATCGGCACGGTCGTGGATGCGCTCTCTCTTTCGACCTCCAACAGTGCGGCCAACACGGGCTGCTTCAGTCTCTGGATCAATAGCCTCTAGATCATTTGGATTCAGTACCATCACTTCGCGGAACCCACTTGGATGAAGGCCGCGGGCTGCGGCAACTTTTCCATGGCCAACACGGACCATTGCACCGCGATATTTGTAATTGCGGCGTTGTTTGTTATCCATACCCTTGGGTCTTCTCCAGCCACTGCGTGATAGACGCTTGTAGCGGAACCATTCGGTTCTAAGGAAGTTAGGTGTCAGTTTCTTTTGTTCTGCACGTAGAAGTAATGCAGCCTTTGTGGCATCATCAAGTACTGGCTTTTGTTTTGCAACGTGTAATTCTTGTTCTTCTTCATCCCAGTCCTCGTCATCATCGAAGTCCTCGAAGTCTTCTTCGGAATCTTCTTCGGAATCTTCTTCGGAATCTTGGCTTTCTTCTGCGTCCTCTTCGGCCACAGCCTCTTCAACTACAGTCTCTTCAACCGAATCATCTTCAGCATTATCGGATAAGCGAGCAACTAACACTGACTTATTTCCAGAGACTGGCAGGCCAGCTTCCTTCAGTAGAGCCTTTAATTCTGCAACAGTCATGTCTTGGTATTCTTCAGACATTTGAATCACTCCTTTTTGACCAGGTATATTCCGTCCTGGAAGACACGGCGGTCACGCTTTTTGACCGTAGTACAACGCTCGATATTAGCAGCAGTCTGACCTACTTTCTCCTTATCGGCCCCTGAAACTGTAATCTCTACTTTGTTCTTGACTTCTACTTTGACTTCACTAGCCCAAGGTAAGGCAGCGTTTCTTGGAACCTTTTCCCCGAAGTAATTGTTGACTACGAAGACATTCCCCTTGACTGAGAGGGTCATTGGAAAGTGGCTGTAAAGTGCCTTTAGGTGGTACGTGAAGCCTTCTGTTACTCCCACTATCATGTTGCGTAAGTGTGCTGCCCATGTTCCTGCCAAGGCTTTCTCCTTTCGGCGAGGAATGTCGATTCTTACGATGAGTGCATCTCCTTCTTGGAAGAGAGAAACTCTACCGTCGATGAACTCTCTACTGATTGAACCATTTGGTCCACTCAATGTGGCCATGCCATCACTAAGAGTGGCAGAAACTCCCTCTGGGAGGGTTATTGTGTGGTCTATTCTATCTAATAATGCCATCAATATCACCTCAGAAAACATAAGCCAGTAAGCGGCCACCTATTCTTGACGACTTAGCGTCATAATGGTGCATGACTCCCTGATTGGTAGTCAAAATCAGCAGACCGAAATCCTTAGCAGGGAGGTATCTAGACTCCCACTGCTCGAACTCTTGTCTACCTACGGAATGGCGTGGTTTTACTACTCCACATTGGTTGATAGCGCCACGAAGTTCAACACGGTATGAACCGCCGCGTCCATCTTCATCACGCTCAAAGGCACCAATATAGCCGGCTTGTTGCATGATGTCAAGAACCGAAGCAAGCAACTTGCTTGCTGGACTAACATCAACGTTGTACTTACCTGCTTGCTCTGCGTTGAAAATCTTGCCAAGGGCATCATTCAAAGGATCGAATTGCATCTCATCACCACCTCAACTATACTTTTTGAACCCGATATCTGGGCCTATATCTCTAAAACACTGGCGGCATAATCTCAGCCCGTGTCTGCGAATCATTCCACGCTTGCGGCCACAACGGCGGCAACCGATTGTTCTTCCAATTGCTTCTCCATGATCTCTTGCCATGCTTCACTCCTCCTGAATTGTGATTCCGAATTTCTCGGCAAACCATGTTCGTGATTCATCTGGGGAAACCGAGTGGCCTCGACCAACTTTACGACTACGTCGTCGTCGGCGTTTGACACGGTGTCCTGGCCTCTCAAGAACTACGCTGATATCCATCCCATAGATTCCAATGTCGGGGTCGTACTTCTGGTCTGGGAATTCAGTATAGTCGCTGATTCCGAAAGTCAAGTTTCCTTGTGCATCAAAATTCCATGCAGGTATGCTGTTTTCACGAACCCAAAATGCATCTGTCAAAAATTTCTCAACTTTATCGCTATCTCTCATGGTGACTTTGCATCCAATTGGGAAACCCTTGCGAACTTTTAGGTCGCGGTTTTGGATTCGGCCCATTGTACGAAGGGGAGAAAGTCCAGTTAGTAATTCCAGAACCTTTTCAGCGGTTTGAAGGCGCTCTCCGCCTTCACCGACACCAATATTGATGGTGACTTTAGTGATTCTAGGAGTCAGCATAGGGTTTGCTGTTTCACTCATGACTTCACCTCCACGCCGGGTAGTGGTGTTGCATCACTGACCACGAATACGTGGCGAGCAATAGTTCCGAAATTCTCGAAATTGACTTCGTTTGACATACTTGAACGCTTGACAAGGTATTCCTTCACATGAGCGATATTACCTACGTGTGATCCACCGATCAGGTATGATTTACAGCCATCTGTAAATGATAAGTGTTCAACAATATCCTGCTCTGGCAGTGAAATCTTCAAGGAATCACCGCTGTTGTAAGCATTGGCATCATCGACGATAATACAGCGTCCATCGTGCAAGTTCAACTGGGTTCTTCCACCTTTAATCGTTGACTTGCCTTCGATACGGCAAACCTTCCAATCTGCATCACTATCTGAGATTTGGCGGTAGCGGAGTTTTCCGTTCTGGTCAAGGACGCAGCGGAAGTGTTGCTCTCCAAGTGTGAGAACATCCATCAAACCTACACCAATTCGTGGGTCTTTGACGATGCGACCATCGATTCGGGCAAGTTTGTTATGTAGGATAGTGCGGACTTCACGAACACTCTTAGCAAGGCCGAGAACATCACGAACAATCATTACCAATGGCATGCACATTTCTATACTGTGTGAACCAGGAGTGGGACGAGTTACCCAGACGCTAGTCTTTCGAGGTAGAGCCCATGTACGGGGCATATTGAGTCTCTTTAGGTGGTGGCTTGATCCCATCTGATTCAGCTCCTATCGGTGATGCTCTTCATTCGCATCGGGTCGGTTTCATCCAACTTTGTAATGACCACGTTAGAGGAATGAATTGGTACACCTTCCTCTTTATTGTCGGCCTTGGAATGGGTTGCTCCCTCAATTATTAATTGGGACTTGGCTGCATTGATTGAGATGACTTTTCCCTCAAGACCGCTAACTCCACGAGGTCCTCCATGGCGCTTACCCTTGCTTGGGTTGCCAAAATCTCCACGAAGAACTTTGGCTTCATCACCGACACGAACGGTGACTGAGCGTACTCCCGCCAAACGGGAGTCAGTAGTTTGAAGACGAGCTTTCACTCGCTTTCGCTGGCTATGGGTTGGAGCATTGAACATTCTCTTCCTTTGCTTATTTGGCTTACTACTCTTGACCATATTCAGCACCTCAGATTATCTGCTTGGCAGTTGCCGCAATTCTAGGCCAACGCTCTGCGCTCTCCCTTGATACAGGCCCCTTGATATCGGAACCTTGGACTTCTCCACGCTAATTGGTAATGACTACGGCATTGTCCTCGAATTGAACCCAAGTTCCGTCTACTCTGCGGAATGGACGACGCTGGCGGATGACCACTGCGCGGAACATCTGTCTGCGAGTTTCTGGAGTACCTTTCTTGACGCTGACCTTGATCATGTCGCCAACTCCGGCTGCAGGGTATCTGCGCATGGTTGAACCAATTTTGTAAACTGAAATCAATTGTACGATTTTGGCACCTGTGTTATCTGCACACTGCATACGAGCAGCGGTTGGAAGACCACGGGTCTGCTTACCTGCAATTCCCTTCATGCTGATTCCTCCTTGCTCATCTCAATAACACAGAATGAAACTGTCTTGGAAAGTGGCTTACACTCCATAACTTTGACTCGGTCGCCAATATTAGGTTCTCCAATACAAGATGGTATGTGGGCAGCCATTCTACTGGTGCGCTTCTCATATCTCTGGTATTTTGCCATTTTACGGACATTGTGGCGCTCAAGAATGATTGTTTTTGTCATTCCAATGCGGGCAACTGTACCTTCGAGTATTTGCCCTCTTAGCCTTAAGGTGCCATAGAACGGGCAATTCTCATCGCCGTCCCACTCACTACTGGGTCTGCTCACGTCAACTCCGATGTCACGCATTGGTTTCACTTCCTGTACCTTCGGTGAATCCGGTCACCGGGCCGTTGTCCAACTATGCTGCCGTCAATAATTTGCTCGGCATCATCTAATGTGAATTTGATAACGTCTTTGGCAAAAGTGAGTTCTGACTCACCTTCCAAGACCTTGATGGTTCGCTTTGTCTCATCGATGACAAGACCGGTGCGTCCGACCAATGTGGAATCAGTTGAGGAGCAAATGCTCACAGTGCGTCCTATCCAGGGCATATTTCTTGCATCCATTCATCTCACCTCCACTTGATATCCATTTTTCTTCAGTACTTCTGCAGCCTTCTTCTTGTGCTCGCCTTGTAGTTCGATGACTCGCCCTTTGACGGTGCCACCGGCTGCGCAGCGTGCTTTGAGTGTCTTTGCTAACTGGTCGATGTCGATTGCTGAATCAGTGATTCCTTCGACGATTGTTACCAGTTTTCCATACCTCCTTCTAACGACTGAAATTATTGCTTTTTGCTGTTCCTTTGCTATTTCTTGACATATACATAGTTCATCAGGTAGTCCACAGACATTGCAAATTGCAGCCACTTTGTTTCACTCCTTCCTGTCCTGATGCATCTTTGTTAACAATCGTGCAATGCTGCGACGGGTTGCTCGGTAAGCCCCCATGTTTGATGCAGTTCCACCCATGCTCTTCTCAGAATTGAGTTGAAGCATCTCCTCTCTTAGTTCCTTTAACCTCGACTTACGAGCATCAAAGCTCATGTTATCGATTTCTCGGTTTGGTAGGTGGCTCATGCGTTCACCTCCATGTGAATAACTTCGATCTCGCCTTCTTCATTGACTGAGACTTGGTCCTTTCCATAAACGGTAATCTCGTGAGGAAGTTTAGTTCCTGGGCGCATGATTGCTACGCTACAACCGATGGTCCCCAACTTCTTGATGGCAGTAGAGAATCCACGGTCCATGTGAATTAGTGCGGTTTCACCACAGTACTTGACGTGGCCAGCGATAAACTTCTGAGTACGGTGGCGAGCACCGGTAATCTTTCCGTTTAGAATAACGATAACACCTTTTGCGCCTGCTTCCATGATGTTGAGCGCAGTTGAGTGTCCTGCACGGCGGAAGTACCAGCCTCGCTCCAAAGCACTTGCCAACTTTTCTGCCATGATTTGGGCGTTAAGAGCTGGCTTCTCTACCTCATCTACCTTCAAGCGAGGGTTCTGAAGTTTGAACTCGTCTTCGAGTCGGCGCTGCAGTTCGTTGATGATGCGTCCCTTACGGCCAATGACCATTCCTGGGCGCTCTGCCTTTAGGGTGACTTCGGTTCCTTGAGGGGTTCTGCGGATGTCAAGTCCACCAAAACCAGCTCTCTTTGTGTTGTTCATCAAGAATTCCTTGACTAAGTGGCGCTCGACATTGCGGTCGATGATGCGTCGAATAACGTTATTTTGTCTTGCCATCTTCAACACCTCAGAATTCGTCCTCATCCTCTACTTCGCTGGAGAGGTCTTCCAAAAATAATTCCAGATTGGTCTGGTAGTGATTGCTAGGGGTTGCACGTCCACGAGCACGTGGAATCCATCCCTTCTTGATTTGACCGCGGTGAGCGGCGATGTGGGTAATTACCATGTCTTCTGGCTCGATATCGTCATGCTCATGGCGAGCATTATCCATAGCGCTGTTGATGAGTTTGATGAATTCACGGCTAGCCTTGGCTGGGAAGCGACCTGGGCCGATCTTTCCTTTTCGGTGTCCAAGTGAACGTGGACCTGCGCGGTTTCGGTGGCGCATGTTATTTCCACGAACGAATGGTATAGCGCGGGCCTTACGACGAATGTCGGGGCGGTCTGAATCTATTTTGATAACTGATTCAAGGATTGTTATGGCTGCCGACGCAGTCTTGTTTCGAACTGCTCGAGAGATTTCGAAACAATGTTTCACGTGGCAATCAACATTCACTGCACGCGCAGTGGAAAGACGGCTGCCTTGCATAAGTTGGGTGTAGCCTTTTTGAGGTTTTGAACGGTCTCTACTCATCATTTTCACCTCACTTCAATGCTACGTGCTTCGACGACTTGGTCGCACCGACACCGGGGCCACTGTGGGCAACGTTGCGGCGAGTGAGGCCGAACTCACCCAGATAATGCCCGATCATTTCAGGCCTGATTTCAATGTCAGAGAAGCCACGTCCATTGTGTACTCCAATTGTTTGTCCTACGAATTCTGGTAGAATTACCATATCTCTACGGTGAGTACGGATGACCTTGCCATCTGCATGCTTAACACGAAGACGGAAGTGTTCGTTTTCTCCAGATATCCCTCGTGAGAATGAACGTCGAGCACGGGCTGATAATAGACCGACTACAGAAATGACGTCTGCATCATCTTCAGTTGGATAAAGAGGTAGAGCTTGTAATTGCTCAACCGTATAACCACGGTAGAGGAATTCTTTCTTACGGCGCTCGCTAACTCTTCCGCGAAGTTTGCGGACTCGACGACGAGCTGCCTTGGGGGTCATATAGCGACGCTTTCTCTTTGCCATCTCAAATCACCTCATTTCCTCTTGCCTCGGCCGCGACCTGTGCGGCTTGGTGCGATATGTCCGACCTTAGCGCCGGGTGGTGTGCCGCGAGCGACACTGTTTGGACCGTGAACTGCTTGGTGATTTCCTCCACCGTGTGGGTGGTCAACAGGGTTCATTGCAACACCGCTAACAGTTGGGTATTGCTTTCCGCGAGCCTTTGCCTTGTAGTGGGCTGTACCAGCCTTCATCAGTGGCATCTCAGAGCGGCCATGACCTGCAAGTATACCGATTGTTGCACGGCACTTTTGTGGTAGGTCTCGGGTCTTTCCACTTGGTAAGCGGACTCGAACACGACCGCTATCCAACTGACTCTCAACAATACATGAAGAGCCACCAGAGCGAGCGATTTTACCACCGTCTCCGGGGCGTAGTTCTAGGTTGTTAATCGGCGTACCTTCTGGAAGATTTCCAAGTGTGGTGACATTGCCTGGGCGTAAGGAGACATTGTCTCCAAAGGCGATTTTTTGACCAACTGCAAGACCTTCTGTTGCAACTACCATGAACTCATCATATCCGTGCTTAACACGGGCGAGTGGTGCAGTGTGTACTGGACTGTGAATAAGTTCAGCAACCTCAGCAACCTCATCCTCTATGTTTGGCATTCGGTTCTTACCGGGAAATCGGTGGGAACTAACCTGATATTTTGGGCTGCTGCCCTTTCTCTGTGCACGAATTCGCTTACCCATTCAAACCACCTCAGAGTGCTCCTAGTTTCAGTGCTGCTTCCTCAGCATCATAACCCTCAGCGAGTTTGACACTTGCATGCTTTCCGTATTTTGTGATACGGGTATTGACCTTGGCAACCTTAACGTCGAAGAGCCGCTCTACAGCGCTTGCGACATCAGCCTTGGTAGCCTTACGGTTGATGATGAATTCCAACCTGTTACGGTTGTCGTATTCAGTATTGATACGGGCTTCTAATGACTTTTCTGTCAGCCACGGTGCTATGATTACCTTGTATGGATCCATGATATCACCTCAAGCGAGTTCCTCTACTGCCTTCTTTGTGAAGACTGTCAAGCGTCCAACATCGCCACCTGGTGCAAGGTCCTCTGCTGCGAGGTCCCTAACCGAGACGACATCCACGCCTGGGATGTTGCGTCCAGCCAATGCAAGGCCAGACTTTTGTGAAACTACCATCAAGACACTCTTGGGAGTACGGTGGCGACGGCCACGCATGGTTCCCTTTCCTGCTCTAACTTTGCGTCCATCTCTTGCACGCTGTAAGTCATCTCCTAGGCCAAGGCTCTCAAGAATTGCAATCAACTTGCGGGTTGGGTGCTCAAGGCTGAAAGCCTCTATGTCCATGCTTTCTTCGCCTTCATCACGAACTTCTTTGTAGTCGCCGATGATTAATGGTAAAGTGTCAATTTCATCGTGGAATCTGTGGCCACGTGTGAATACTATGTCTTTGTCTGCAGTTGCAGCCAAAGCAGAATCTCTTGCTAAACGGCGCTCAGTAGTGTTCATTGCCATACTCCAGTCTTTCTCGACCTTTGGCCCATGCGCTCTACGGCCACCACGTGTGTGTGGATTTTGTGCACCAGTCTTAGCGCCAGTTTTTCTCATAATTCTGGAGACACCACGACCCTTACCCCACCATTCAACGGAGTGGCGCATACCTGGCATTGGTCGCTTCTTGCCCTTTTGCTGCTTGGAACCATAGGCTTGGCGGCGGTTAGCACGAGAAACTCGTACTGCCTTGCGAACTACATCTGTGCGAACATCGGTTTCGAAAGCACTTGGTAAGTTGATATTCTTTCCAGATTCGACACTGATGTCGTAGATTTCCTGAAGACGGCCTGCTTCGACCTGATCCTGAGTGATATCGTTGGTGATGTGGAATACACTTGCCTTCATCTTCAGACCCCCTGCTTGGATGCTGTACTCACATATGTGATGTCGATTGGATATTCTGTCTTTGCACCTGCACGAGTTGCATCTCGTAGACAGACTAGACGCTTTGCTGGACCTGGTAGGCTGCCCTTGACGAGCATGTAATGGTTTGAGATTTCCCCGTAGTTGAGGAAACCACCATCTGGTGTTATCTCATGCTCTTCTGGGTTAGAGATTCTCAAGATGTTCTTGTTGAATTCAGTACGCTGGTGGTAACCCTTCTGTCCAGCTTGGCGCAAAGTCTTCCTCACGTATCCTGTACCCTTATCTCCAAGGTTTCCGTGTTGTCGGCGACGCTTGGAGTTCTTGTGAGAAAGTAGTTTTCCACCAAATCTGCGGATAACACCTTGGAAACCGGATCCCTTTGTAATACCCACAACATCGATGAATGTGCCTTCTTCAAAGACTGAATCAATTGATATTTGTTGGCCTAGTTGTTCACTGGACCAATTCAACTGCTCTTCTGGAGTGCCTCCGCACAATCCAAGTTCCATAACTTCTGGAGTCTTAGAAGGTGAGCCTGAAACTTTTCCAGGTTGTGTTGCAACTATTAGTCGGACTTCACATAGGTCCTCCTCCTTGAGGGCATCAAAGTGTTTTTCTGATTCGTGGGCCTTTGGCTCTGGGAGTCGGCGTCCAATTTCAGGGAATGCTTCAACTAATTCAGCGCTATCTAGCCATGCTTCACCAGCGGTTTGCTTTCCGTAAGGATTCATTTTGTAGCCACGAACTCCAAGCACAATCATGTCTGGAACTTCTACTACTGTTACCGGCACACGGATTTCTTGTCCAGCGCTAGTAGATCGAGGATTCATATCTCTCATCATTACGTGAGTCATACCAGCCTTCCAACCAGCGAATCCTTGCACTCTAATCTCTTTACTGTCAACCTGTGGCCATGACTTCACGCGTCCAAAGTGACGCTGTGCCCTCTTGCGAGGGCTGAATGCCATGCTTCCACGTCGTGGATGGTGTCTCTTGGCCATTTTTTTCCGCCTCCAGTTTTACAATCCGAGTGCCTGTAAAAACAGGGCTCAGACCGGCTAAAAGAGCGAAGGAACAGCCGTGTCGCCGGTCCAACCCCACGAATGGGAGTCGGGTTTCGGGGTCCATTGGATTGCCCGTTGCGACTGGCTGCTCACCCTTTGAGCGACTTGCCGACTTTCATTCCCTTTATGAGCACTTTGGTTTGGACCCAGCCCGAAAACGACTCATTGCTCTACTATTTCGGCAATTTACTTCCTCTTTATCAGAATTACCATAGGCTCATCATTGACATACCTTGAATGAACGCATCGGGTCTGTGGGAGAGAATGTCGGCGAGTATCAAGCACCCATGTTTAATCGCTGGCACAGTTGATGCTAGAGGTCATCAATTGGATGCACTGCGTAAATGCTTGGCACAACCTACACTTGTGGTCCTGCCTACTGGTCAAGGGAAAACCGCGATAGCTTGGATGGCGATAGCCCAAACTCTCCATGAAAGTGGAAAAGCAATCATGGTAGCTCCTACTAATCCGCTGATAGAGCAACATTTCCAAGACCTAAAAGAAGTGCTGTCAATTGATGAATCAGAAATAATCAAAGTCAGTGGCAACCAAAACTGGCAAAAAAGAGAAGTGATGATGAAAGAAGCAAGAGTGGTCGTGGCAACCCCTCAAGTCATTCGTAACGATGCCCAAAGAGGCAGCCTATCCTTAGATGATTATTCTCTAATCGTATTCGATGAGGCACACCACGCGACCGGAAATCAAGCAATGGCTCAAGTTGGAGACTTATTCTTAGATTCAACAGGGCCGACGAGGATTCTAGCCTGTACTGCAAGTCCGGGTTGGAGAATACAAGCAATTGATGAAGTAATCAAAAGATTGGGAATTGAAAGGATTCACAATCTTCGCTCAAATGACCCTCTACTTCTGCCCTATGTACAGGGATTGGAGATAACAGAGGTTAGAACTGAGGTGCCTGATGAGACTAGGGCACTGGCAAAACCACTTGAGGAATTACTACTTCAATATCTCGAAAGGCTAGGGCGCCTTGGATTCATTCCCGTCAAGGGGTTGGTTGGAATTAGGATATTGATGGATAGCCAAAAAAGAATTAGTTTGGCAATAAAACGCGGTAATCCTCAAGCCTTTAATGCCGCTAAAATGAATGCTGATGCGATTAGGCTCCACAACTTGGTTTCTCTATTAGTATCACAGGGCCCATTGACTGCGAAGAAATCATTGGAAAGAATGGAGGAAGAAAGTAAGAAGGGCTCAAGAACCCAAGCCCGATTAATATCAAATCCACTGATTCAAAACCTAATGGCACAGTTACATTCGCTTCAATTGCCAAATCCAAAGTTGGAAGAAGTAAAAGAATTGGTTAGTCAGACCTTCAAAACTAATCCACAAGCACGTTTGATTATTTTCACTAACTACAGGGATACCATGGAGGTCATTCATGATGGTCTATTAGAAATTGAAAGTTCAAGACCAACAAAATTCTTCGGCCAAGCCAAGAAAAAAGGCAGCGGGATGAGTCAAAAAGAGCAACTTGCACGGCTGCAATCTTTCAGGGAAGGTGAATTCAATATCCTCATCGCCACTTCCGTTGGCGAAGAAGGATTGGACGTTCCAAGTGCAGACCTAGTTATTTTTCACGAACCTGTTGCCAGTGAAATCAGAACTATCCAGCGTAGAGGTCGAACAGCACGCCACCGCGAAGGTAGAGTTGTAGTCCTTGTAGCAGAAGGCACGAGAGACGAAGGAGTCCGTCATTCTGCTCAAGCGAGAGAAGAGAAAATGCATAAATCATTGGCTAGAGCAGCCCGAAGTCTTAGGGGAAAACATGTTTTGGAAACTCTCGAAGAAAGATTACAAGATTTCTCTATTAATATTGGAGAAAATAATTTGAAGGCTGCTACTTGGATGATGAATGAAGTCGAAAGATTAACACCCCAACTAAAGGAAATCGAAGAAATCGAAGCTCCTGCAAATCAAACAACGACAGTATCGAAACAGATGAAAGATGATATCAAACCACAACAGTTGAGGCCCCGTGCTCAAACCAGTATAGATTCCTTTTTGCCCCCACCTGTAGAACAAACTCCTACTACATCCCTTGAAGGAGACTGGTCCAAACCAATACTTGATGGAAATAGAGGCGAGGAGTAATGCTTGGCGTGGTCCGAATCGACCATCGTGAGATGCAAACCTCCCTTTCTCGCCACCTTAAATCAGTGGATTTTGAATTGGAAATTGTCCATCTGGAAAATGGTGATATTGAAATTGGTGCTAAAATCTTAATCGAAAGAAAATGCTATTCAGACCTCTGCTCATCGATTGTCGATGGTAGGTTATTCAGGCAAATGCATCGACTTCGGGCTGCATCTCCTTGCCCAATATTACTGATTGAAGGAGATGAGGGGGGAATGAACGCAATGCATCGAAATGCAGTCTTAGGTGCTTTATCGTCGATAGCGATCGACCTTGGGATTGGGGTTTTGCAAACCTCTGGGCCGACAGAGAGCGTTGCACTAATCGAAATTATTGCTAATCGTGAACAGAATCGTAGCAGGCGACAATATGAATTGTTGAAGAATCGCCTAGAAAAAATGGAGGAGGGATATTGTACAGGTAATTCCTCTCGACACTCCGCATTCCAAAAACCTGGATGTGGAAGTTACTTAAAACAAAAAGAGGAAGATTGTTTGAGAGCAGTTGAGGATTTTATTTTCAATCCACAATCTTCAGGTATTATTGAAATAGAAATTAGAAAAATCTCCCAAGTTGAATTATCAATCCTTCAGTCCTATCCAAATATTGGGCCAAAGAGAGCCAGAAAATTACTCTCGTCTTTTGGCAGCCTAAGTAAAGTCACCAAGGCTAGCCAATCTTCCTTAGTTGATGCTGGACTACCGCCTGCAGTCGCCTGCAAAATGACTATGCTCAATCACCAATAACAAGGATACGAGTGCGCAGTTGAGCATATCTGTCAACATTATATCCCAATGCATAAGCGACTAATTCCGGTAGATGAATGACTGGCATACTGGTGTCTTTTCCAGTGGTTTTCCCAGCCTTTACTTGGTAAACATCGAGATTGAAATGAGCTAGAGGACAGGCTGTTGCCATAACCCGAGCACCTTCTTGCTTGGCTTCTGATAATACCGAAGCAGTCATCTTCATGGCAGTTTTTTCTTGTGAAAGTAAGCCTGGGAATCCAACACTTGCAGTGCGTCCGCCATAATCCACCGCATCTCCCCCCAATGCACGGATTAGATTTTCAAAATAAACAGGGTTATGTGGGTCGTCATCACCATTTGCAGAAGCACGAAGCATTGGTGAGCCATAGTATCCAGCGATTGGGAAATCCACTGGGTTAACCACTTTGCTTGCAACAACATCAAGGCCGATATCTTCGACTAATACATCGAGTAAATGGCGCATCCTCAAATTGCCTTCGAACCTCATTCCACAGGTTCGCTCTAAGACTTCATTGATATCCGCACGCAGGGGTTCATCTTCCAAAAGTAAGGTTAAATCTTCATACATATTTCCTTGACAAGTTGCGCAAGGAGTTAGTACGTCCATTCCTTGTTGCTCTGCCATAGCGAATGTACGGGCATTGATTGCCAATTGCAGGCGGTGATTTCCTTGCTTCATGACGCCAGCCCCACAACATGCCGCTCCAGGCATATCGATGAGGTCTATCCCAACCGCCTCAACAACGCAGCGCATGGCATCTTCAACTTCTCTTGAACTGCCTTTTGCAACACAGCCGGGGAAATATGCGAACTTCATTTTTTCACCTCAGAACCTCTTATCAAACTCATTGAACAAGGCTACGACTTCATAGTGGTCATGAACGCTCTTGTTGATTATTGGCGGCATCTTCCCAGGTGCTATCCAGCCCTGAAGGTCGCGAACCATTGGTCCGCCCGTACGAGTAAACCCTAGTGCCATACGTAGAGTTGCAGGCAAGTTGGTAATGACTCCAAGTGGGCCCATTGTTTGGGCTGCAAGGATTGTTTCGTTAAGAGTACCTGAAGACTTGACAGTCTTGCAAAACCACTTGACATGGCGTCCTGATTTTCCGGCGAAACGGTGGGCTCGCAATAATTCACTTCGGCAATCATTGTAATTTTGGGAGGCTCTCTGACCCATACGTCCGAATCTTGCCATGACGCCAAGATCGCTTTCGGCCCATACCCCATCTGTACCTTGCAAAGTTTCTCTCATCTCTTCTTTGCAATCTTTTGAGATACGAGGGTCGTTTACCTTCACCCAAAGTCTGTTCAGAACTGCTGGCCCTAAGTAAGAAGGGTTATGCGGTACAGTCTCGGATAATGAATGTAGAAGATGATCACTAAAAAGGTCATTCATGGCGTGTAAAGCGGTTGCCTTGGTACTCGACATGACACCAATAGCGGTGCCCTGAGCGGTATTTGCTCCGACTCTATCCCTAGTTCTCAGCCATGGCTTTGCTCGCTCTCTGGATACATCTAGTGCTTTGGTACTGACATAGAGATCTTTCAGAACTTGATGACCTGGCAATGGCTCTATGCGTATTTTAGCTGGAACTCCTGCTCCTGCCATCAAGTCAATCATCCTAACACAATCCGCCAATACGAGATTTCCATTAACAGATAATCCACACAGGGGGTTGCTTCCTGCTCCACTGCTGGTGCGGAAGGTTAGACTTCCATCCTGAGTTTCCTTGAGCATTACGAGTACATCTTGCAGACTAGCATGACCTGGGATAACAACATCATAGGTATCGTGGCCGCTTTCTGCCATCAATGGGTCATACCTGAAGATACTCAGGCTAACTTCGATATCGGGTTGCTCGATGCCACTGGCTGCGACAGCACCCGCTGACTTTTTCTTTGGTGAGAGAATCTCGGTGAATGCACTGACATATTCCTGCTGCATTGTGCCGGATGAATCTATGCTCGCCAATGCACCAAGGGCTTCAGGAAGCCAAAGTTTCCAAGCCGGTTCATAATCGACATCGCAATCCACACGTGTTGCAACTCGGCTTGCCCCCATCGCCTCAAATTGTTCATCCCAATTTTTTCCTGATTCACAGTATAGGTCGTAAGACGTATCCCCTAAGGCGCATACATTGAAATTAACTCCTGAAAAAGAGGGAGCACCTGCTCCAATGGCTGCATCCCACAATGCCTGAGCATTATCTGGCATCTCTCCTTCTCCCCATGTTGAACAAATAATCATGACACGCTTTTGGGAAGCAATAGTCGCTAAGTCAACTTCCCCCATGTCAACGACACTTGCATTCAGGGACACCTGTTCTGCAATCTTGGCAGTTGTTGCTGCCAAGTCTTCACAATTGCCACTCTGTGAGCCGAATAAAATCATCAAATCACGGTTTCCCTCTAGTAAGGAAGCGGGGATTTCAATCGCTGAGTTATCTTCTTCGACTTCTTCGGCGACTACTTCCACTGCAGGGGGTGCTTCTTCACTTGGGGCATCGGTTGATTCTCCAGTGGTGAATTGGATGACATCAACAGGACAGCCTTCTGCGGCATCAATGATGTCTTCGGCAAATTTAGTGCCGATTTCTACCTTGATAGCAGCCTGACCTTCGTTCTGATCAAACTTTCCGTCAGTGCGTGTTTCAGCGATAATAAAGCAGGTATCGTCGGTAACACTGAAAACTTCAGGACAGGTTTCTTGACAAGCATCACAGGTGATACAGCCCTCTTCAATCCAGACGGATAAGATTTGAGACATTGGAAACACCTACGATACCTACGGTATCGACAAAGTGGGGGGGATGGATGAAGTCTTTAACTTTTAATAACATATCATCACTGAACGTCTGACAACACTACAGAACATCAAGTGTAAATGTGCATGAATCAAAGTTTGATTCACACATTTGCGATAGATTGAGGTTTAATTCATCAAATGTTCACACTTTGCGTGCGCGGCCGTATTGCTTTCTAGTGTTCAGCGCACGCTTGTGTTCGCATCAAAATTTGTCGGTTTTTATTGCTGTTTGACAAATGTTAATGCTCACATATCAAACCCATGATCCATCTCACCCATCGAGACAGACTTGCTTGATATTACATCATCAATTCTTAAAATCATGACCGCAGTTTCAGTGGCGCTTTGGATGGCTTGTTCGACTACGCGAACTGGCTCTAAAACATTGGCTTCTAGCATGTTTTTCACCCCTCCATCATCGACGTTAATACCAGCATGTGAATGTCCTTCAGCATGGGCTTTTCGTAATTCTATAATGGTATTTACTGGGTCTAGTCCTGCGTTTTCTGCCAAGGTTCTTGGAACTACTTCGAGGGCAGTAGCAAAGGCTTCGATAGCCATTTGCTCACGTCCACCTACTCCTTCTGCATAGGAACGAAGTTCACGAGATAAGCCAGCCATAACGCTACCTCCACCTGTCAAGACCATTCCATCTTCCCAAGCAACGCTAACCACGCCGATTGCATCATCGAAAGCACGGCGGATTTCATCAACTACGTGATCGGTTCCACCGCGTAATAGGACTGAGACGCTCTTGGCCTCAGGGCATCCGGTGATGAAGGTCATATCGGAATCTCCAATTTTTCTTTCCTCGACTTTACTTGCAGTTCCGAGGTCTGAATTAGATAGGTCGTCAAGGTTGGTGACGATTTTACCCCCGGTGGCTTTTGCCAACGCTTCCATGTCGCTCTTTTTGGCTCGACGGATGGCGAATAAGCCTGCCTTTGCCATGTAGTGTTGAGCGAGGTCATCGATTCCCTTTTGGCAGATAACAACATTTGCTCCTGCGGCCTGGATTTTCTCGACTAGACTCTTCAAGAAATTCTCTTCTTCTTCAAGGAAACTTGCTAATTGGCTTGGGTCCGTTATCTGAATCTTGGCGTCAACTTCAGTCTTCTTGACCTCGATTGCGGAGTTGATAAGTGCTATCTTTGCATTATCCATACCTCGAGGCATACCGGAGTGAACTCGTTCCTTATCGAGGATGATTCCGTCTACCAAACTGCTATCCTTGATTGAACCGCCTTGCTTCTTTTCTACCTTAACATCATCAAGGTCGACTAAGCGTTCATCGCCATCAATGACACCAACTGCCTGGACTGCGTTAACACATATTTCTGAAAGGAATGATTTGACTGCCCCCGCACTCTTGCCGGTCAAAGCGGTCTTAGCGACTTCGTGTAGCATTTGTAAATCATCAGAGGTTGAAATCCCATGTGAGTCCAATAAGCCAATGGCTTTCTCTGCAGCCAATCTGAATCCTTCACAGATAACGGTTGGATGGACGTTTTGCTCAATTAGGTCTTCACTGCGCTTGAGTAATTCTCCAGCGATGACAACCGCTGTTGTGGTGCCATCAAAGCAATGTTGCTCTTGAGTTTTAGCAACCTCGATAATCATCTTGGCTGCAGGATGCTCAATATCCATCTCCTTGAGAATAGTTGCACCATCGTTGGTGATAACCACATCACCCATGCTATCGACCAACATCTTGTCCATTCCTTTTGGGCCCAAAGTACTGCGAACAGCATCAGCAACCGCCTTGGCTGCTGCGATGTTATTGCTCTGAGCACCGCGACCACGGCTTTGGCTTGTTCCTTCTTTTAGAATGAAGATTGGTTGTTGTCCACCTGCGTACATTGAGACTACCTGCGCCCCAGCGGTTATGGCGGCCGACTTGAACCCATCGTCGAGATATTATGACAGATAACTAGGGGAATAGCGCATTCATGCATTCTTCTTCAGCCATTCAGCCCCGTAATGGGCCCACTGCTCCATGCTCCATCCTTCAGGTAATCCTGCTGCTGGCACAGGGGGGACTCCTGAATCCGCAGCTTCTATTACTGGAGCGGCTTCTACGATTGGAGCGGCTTGAACAACAGGTGCGACTTCTGTGGATGGCGGAGCATATTGACTCATGTCTGGTGCTGGTTGAACATCAGGAGCGGCTGGTACGGCCCCATACTGAGCCGATAGACTACTCTCATACTCTTCATTGCCCCACGGAGTTTCATCTTCTTCATCTGTAGCGGTAACCACCTTGAATAACATGACAAGTAAAGCAATCACGATTATTGGACCTATTACCCAAACCGCATAGTCAGCAACTTTTGCACCACTACTTGTAGAGTCTGCATCAGAGCCGCTGCCCACAGTGCCGGTTTTCTTCAGAATTACTTTGACAGTTGCATTGGTAGCATCTTCAACGGTGTTTGAAATCGCCCAAACTTCGAAAGTGGTTACCATTTCATCTTCAGTAAGGCTTAGCAAGGCAACATCAGTGATTACAATTTCAACAGTGATGAAACGCTCTTTTTGTTCTAAAATACGCAAAGGTGCAGACTCACTGCTTGAACTTGCACGATACCATATGCTTGAAGAGATGGATTGGCGCACATCAATAGACACTGTTTGTTCATCTGTATACTGGTTTCTCAAAGTCAGAACGACCTCATATGTCCCAGCCTCATCGATAACCAAGTCATCTACGGAGATTAGTCTCAACCAATCTTGCGAGCCTACTGAAAACAAAATCTCACCTGTATGAGATACATCGGGATCTAGGGCGCTTGTTGCAGTTACTTGCAACGGTACTTGCCCCCCTGCATCAGTATCAAAGGAAAATCGGACAGTGATATTGTAAGATGTGCCCGGTGCAATAGTTGGAGTTCTCAAGGTGGAGAGGCTCTCTATCTCAGCGCTCATTCCTGTACCACTCTCAACAGTGAGGTCGAAACTATCAGGGGCATTTCCCTCATTCATGATTTCAAAGCGAACTGTATCGGAATCGCCACCTGGGATGTATGATTGGTCTGGGTCATCAGCACTTACATCGACTGCCGCAGTATCGAGTACTATTACTGATATAGTTACACTATCAAAAACCGAGGAATCCGCTTGGCTAACGATACGAATAGTGACACTGTATAATCCCGAATCCAGGTAAAGTGGCATCGGCAGGTCAAGGTGGATTTCAGTAAAACCATCCCAAGCATCAAGAGTTCCTGTTGTATCAGCAGATAAATCTGCAAGGAGATGAGGATTTGATTGGGTCAAAACCATATCATAGACCTCATCATCATTTCCAAGATTATTAATTTCTAAAGTGACTCTTTGTGGAATACCATTTGCTGGGGCACTAATTTCCAAAGTTTCTGCAATTAATTCAACTTCTCTGAATGGCAGAACTTCAAGGGTTCGAATCAGAACATCATTTCCTGAAACAGCAATCCCCCCGCAAGTATTGCATAGTGCTCTAACTGAGAAAGAATAGTTGTCAGGTGCTGCATCATCCGCAGCAGTAATCGTGATATTGAAATCAAACATTTGTCCTCTATCTAAGACAACTGGCAAGAAGAAGTTTCCATCACTGTCTGTGAAAGCCGATACCCACCCCTCTACACTGAAAGATGCAAGCATGTTGAATGTCGCCAATCGGTTTCCGGTATTTTGAAGACGCATTGGAATTATTTTCGTTTCTCCGGGACTGAGAGAACCAGCAATTAATGGCGTTGGAGAGGATAGTGCAATACTATATTGTTCGGTTACTCCAACAGATGTTTGAAGGCTTGCCAAAACTCCCAAGTTTTGTGAACTGCCATCCGACCACGTAACATTCCATGTCTGTTGCTGAATATCTGCACCGGCAGGAATTGACAAGTTTATCCACATTTCAGTAGTTGCACCTGCTGCAGTTGGTGGTAATTGCACCTCTACTCCGTGTTGAGTAGGGTGGGAAGAATCGATTCTAATTTTAGGATTACTTGGTTCCATCCAAGTCTCATTTGAAATATTGCTCTTGACTCTAATTATCGCCGGCTTGTAGCCATTATTGGTCACTTCACAATGCAGGCTAACTACTTCATTTGGTACCGCAGTATAACCTGCTACTGGATTATCGCAAGTTACATCTAAAGTGTACTGGTCTATTTTTTCTACTGCAAAGACTCTCCAGTCATCCACGTGGTATCCTTCTTCTGCGATACTGTTATCGCTGGTAAAAAGCATTCCAGCAAACCAAGAATGACCTCCTAATTGGTCTGTTGGGTCCCACGATAAGTTGGTCCATTGGCCTTGACCAGGTGCCACCATTGGCGAGGCTGTTGAGAAATTGTGGCGTAGAGTGACTCCTCCGTTTCTCCATAACTCAAGTGAAACATCATCTCCATTGCCGATAATCCCCCATGCCGTTGCGTGCATTTGCATCGAAACTAAGTCAAGGCTAGGAATCAACAACTTGCAATAATAAAATCCATAGATGGCGCCAGAGCCACCTTCGTGAACTGCACTACCACAGTCTGGGTCTCCAGTAGCATATCCCCACACTAGGCGGTCCCAAGCATTTCCTCCATAATTTGAGCCAGGGTTTGAGTGTCTCCAATGGGCTGAACCAACATATGCGCCTGTATCGTCTTTTTGCCATGAACCAACATCTGTAGCATCCCCTGCTCCACCTTGCGCATAGCGGTATGAAACCATTGTTTGTCTTTGGCCTGAAATTAAGGAGCCATCCATGATATCAGAAGTATAGGCAACTGGAACAGTTTGATTCAATACATCATTTTCATTCTTGGTATCTGCGAAATAATTGACTGTTGCCCTTAAAATATAGCCACCCAGTAGATTACTCTCATTGAGAATGCTATGGGCTGTATCTGCAGTCCACTCTACTTCGCGACTATATTCTCCACCACCGTAAACATCGCCAGTTGACCAATTACTTGACCAGGCGACGAAGCCAATTGGGTGGACTGCCTCAAGCAAGACATCCGCAGATGCGGCACTTAGAGCACCACCGTTTCGCTTGACGATGATTTCGACTGGCACAATATCCCCCTTCATCACGTACTCAACAACGCTGCCATCTGACTGCACCCACATTTCAGGAGAATAACCCGAGTTTCCAATAGTTATCGACTTGATTAGGAAATCATCATTGATCCCACCTCTCGCTGAATCAGAGGCATCTGCATCGATTGTCATAAGAGGCAGGAAAAACTGCAGCATCATTGCAGTGAGGATGAAAAAGACGGGATAGTTACGCTTACGCATCGCAATCAACCCTTCGACTCAAGAACTCCCCTTAAGCATACGCGGTCAATGCATGGTAATAATAAAACTCAATCGGCATCAGGAAAAGCACCGTGAATGCATCTCAGCAAAGACATTCCAAGGGCAAGTCATTTGGTTGATGTGCTTACCAAGCGGCTTTCATGAGTGAGGCCCGAAGTCCGGTTATCGCTCGTCTTTGGCTAACTGGTGTAGCAATTGGCCAAGTCATCATAACGCCCATCGCGGCTTTTTCGATAACCTATCTCTTCTCATTTCACTCGGGTCCTGATGGCTTTTCAATTAAGTTTGAATCTCAAATGATCCCTTGGATTATTTCTGCCTCCATTGCTTATGGATTGATTGCATTAGCCTTGGCTTTAGTTGTCGGAGGGTTTAGTCCACTGTGGATAGTCAACCGCGGCGGCTGGCTTCGGGCACTGGGTTTGGTTAGAGGGGGGCACTCTTCACTATTAACCGAACAAACTAGAATTAGGCATCGAAAGTCTCCACATGGTAGAATGATGCGCTTGGTCCATGATCGCTATGGTGAAGGGCATGGCCTGCTCGCCATCCATGGGGGATTGGTTTTACTGGCGATTCCATTCCAACTCACCCTTGTAGTCGTTCCACTCCTAATGATGCTTCTATTACCATCTGAGTGGATGTATAATAATCGCCTACTTGAATGGGCATTGGTCTGTTACCTTCTTGTTCTAACCATTACTATGCGGTTATTTCCTTCCTATGCACGACGCTTCGTCGCCTTTGCCGCCTTCACCAGACGCTGGCTGATATCGATGACTCGGCTTTCATGGATGGCGCCCATTCTGGTGCTTTGGTTACTCGGTCGCTTGGCCAGTATTGTTGTTGTTACATGGATTGGACCTGACCTAGCAGTCAGCATTGCCGCTGAAAAGGCTGTATTCGAGGACTGGTTAGGAATTGGCACGGTTCCAGAAAATTCATTCCTTGACTTGCTAACTGCACTTGCAGTCATGCCACTGGCTGCATTCACAACATTTGGCGTTTTGGCTGGTGGCTCTGGCTCCCTGCCTCTATGGATGAAATTAGACAAGCATGAGGATTGGGAAGGTCCAGAGGGTGAAGAAGAAGCCATAGAAGAAGTAGAGTTGATTGAAGAAAAACCTCTAACTGAAGTTGATGATAAAGGAATAATCAGCGGCTTACTTGAGGATGTCATACCAGTAGGTGCAGCAGCAATAATGCCAATGGTGGGTGGCATTACGCTTAGTGATTCAATCGATGGGGTTGAAGATGAGGACAGCCCAATGGGCATCTTCGATAAATTATGATTCATTCTTCTTCCTTTGAAGGACTACCTTTTACTTCTACATAATCTAAAGGTGACTTTCCATCAAGCATCCAAACCCGAAAAGCACCCATAAACCATCCATCACTGCGCTTTCTCCCAAGGTCTGGGCGAGGTCGCTCATCGAGAACTTTGAGACAGGCAGCACATCTTATGTATGCAACTTCCCAAAACAACTCTGGGGAATCACAACATCGGCTATTCTCATCCCTTGATTGGTTTCTAAATTGCTGTAAATCCTCAGCCAATGAACGGCTCCATGGCCAAGAACTCGAGCCCCACTTTTCTGGTAAAGACCAAGAAAGCAAAGTCCAAACTGCACCTAATACCAATCCCACTCCAAATGGAGAATCAGCCCCAATTATTGCTAACCAACCTAATATTAGCGGAATTAAAGAGAAAAATAAGCCCAATGCTCGGAGGTTTCTCATCAACAAAATCCTCGCCAATAAATATCCGTCAACTGGCACTGGTGTTGGATGAGGAGGAAGTTGGGGATTGAAAAATGAAAACCTCGACATAATAATAGTTGGAAGGCGCGGAATCAAGTGACCAAGGATAACTCCTGATAGCAACCATAAAATCGGTGCCAGTAAGTCTGATGTTGCCATCTAATCCCCTACCTCAAATAACCGTTGGTGCTGCTTCCTGAAGCTTAATCAATACAGATTCAACCTTATCCATACCTCGGGAAATATCTTCCCTGCTGATAGTATAGGCGAACCGAAGATGACCTTCTCCAGATTTTCCAAAGGCGGTACCTGGAGAACATAATACTCCACCTTTTAGTAATTCAATTGCTAAGTCTTCAGAACTGAACCCTTGTACTTCGACCTTGGGGAAAACGTAGAAAGCGCCATTGGGAAGGTGACAAGAAACCCCCGGCATTGCATTCAATCTTTGACAAATTAAATCTCTCCTAGCCCTGAACTCCTTGGTCATTTGAGCAGGATAGTCTGCTGCTTCATCAAAGGCAGTCAGGACCGCATATTGCATCGCATCATTAGAACAGGCGGTAATGTAATATTGTAATTTGATAATTTGTTTCATCGCCTCAAGATTGTTAGACATGATGTATCCAATTCTCCAGCCAGTCATGGCAAATGTCTTTGAAAATGAATTGATGAGTAAGATATTATTGTAATCACAACCCATGAAAGA
Organism: Methanobacteriota archaeon; assembly: GCA_014240385.1. Lineage (GTDB taxonomy): Archaea > Thermoplasmatota > Poseidoniia > Poseidoniales > Poseidoniaceae > UBA226. The sequence continues at coordinate 29,124 of JAAZXA010000083.1, forward strand.
AACGTGCTCACCATCATAGACCATTTGATCGTAGACTTCATCCGTAATCAGCCAAAGGTCATGCTTCTTTGCAAATTCAAGTAATGCATCTCGTTGTTGAATATCCAAGGTGGCGCCGGTTGGATTGGAAGGGAAATTGTAAAGAATTGCTTTGGTGTTTTCATCAACCAACGATTCTAGTTCTTCAATTTGTGGAATGAATTCGTGTTCGAATAGGCACTCATAGTATCGTGCTTCACCACTACATAGTATTACATCTGGGCCATAAAGTGGAAAATAAGGCTCAGGAAGTAATACATTATCGCCATCATTGACTAAAGTCATGAAACAATTGAGTAAGGCATTTGTTCCGCTCATCGTCATACAGACATTGTTCTCATCCATTCCTGCCTGATAAGGAGACCATGATTCTGCTATTTTCTTTCTCAGTGCAGGAAGTCCTGCTGTAGTTGTATACTTGTTATGCCCATCTTGCATTGCCTTAGACATTGCATCGATAGCGGCCTGAGGAGGTTGGAAATCAGGTTCCCCCAATCCAAAGGAAATCACATCACCTCCAGCCATGTCAAACATTCTGCGAACGCCTGTCGGTTGTATGGCCATTGCCCTATCCGAAAAGCCGCGCATGAGCCAAGGCAATTCGTTCCAACATATCAAAGGAGCGCGAAGGTATAGGTCAACCAGAAGCGGGTTCTTCAGTCAATAGTTCTGCATCTAATGCAGGTTCTTCATGATTTTGTTGCCCTATTTCTCCGGTTATTGTAGAATTTGATGATTCTGCATTTTCCTTGATTTGCTTAAGGCTAGCAAATGCTCCTGCAGCCAAAACTAATACGAATAATCCCCCAAGGAAAAGAATTCTACCGAGTGATGAACCAGAATCACTCGTACTCATTCCTGTTCCTAAAACCGTATATGTCAGTGGTAAAGATTCACCTTCTGGTCCTACTGCTCGAACCTCGATACTATGGTTCCCCTTACTCAACTTATCAACATCGAGAGCGACTGACCAATTGAATGGTACAAGAGCAGTTGAACCCTCTTCTCCAATTTCATAACTTGCCTCAATCCAATCATCGCCATCAATTCGGTATTGCACTACTGAAACTGTATTTGTCCTAGCCCAAGCGATACCATCGATGCGGTACACTGAGCCATTCACTTCATCAGATGTACCTCTTAATTGCATGTCAAGATCCAAGTTGTCTAAATCAACCTCTGTCATATTCAATTGAATGGCCATCTCAACAGCAGCAAGTCCATCGACCATTCCCCAACCGAAATCTCGGTTCCAAATCGGGTCTATTTCAGGATAAGTTGCACCACCACGAGGCTCAGCAGTTACTCGTAGAATTTCCCTAATCTGCAAAGGTTCCAACTCAGGATTGGCCTCAATCATCAAAGCCATCACTCCACTAACTGCTGGAGTAGCATAGGATGTCCCAGAACCTCGTCCTGTGTAGGAATTATCCGAGGCATCTTGACCAGGCACATTATTATTGCAACCACCACTAGTCACACAAGCTTCAGATTGAATGATATTTGTACCTGGGGCAGACACATCTGGCTTCAGTTCATCGATTGGATTGCCATCGCCATTATCTCTCCGAGGACCACGTGAAGAATAATCTGCAATTGTATCATCGCTGCGAGTGATGGTGTTATTATCATCAGTCGCGCCAACAGTTACGGATAGAGAAGATGCGCCCATTCCTGAAAGGCCATCGTTACTTGGGCCATCATTACCAGCAGCAACACTAACGATTACTCCTGCCTCCATCGCCTCATCCAGCAAGCGACTATGCATTTCATCACCATCAGAGCCGCCAGTCTCATGACTTGTTATTCCCCAAGATAATGATAAAATATCGATTCCGTAGTCCTCAGCCTCAACACCTGCCCACTCGGTATTTGCATTATCGATTATCCACTGGATTCCGTTCATCGCAGATTCATAGGCTTCTTGTTCGGTCAAATAATTTTCAAATGGTCCTGCTCCAACATCGGTTCCAATTCGCACATCGACTAATCCAGCACCAGGGGCTGAGCCAGTGAAATTAGATTGCGTACCATCGGCCTCAAGACCAGTAGCACTTGCCATTCCAATACAAGCAGTACCATGCTGGTTACCATCATCAGGGTCAAAACTGCCATCATCCTCTCTAGCGCCAAATCCAGCGGCTAGGCAGCGAGGTACATCAGAATGAAGATAACAAACGGCATCAAAACCAGCCTTGAACTTGCCAACTAATCCGGGATGCTCATTGTCAACGCCGGTATCAGTCATAGCAATGTTCACCCCTTTACCACTCACTCCTAAGTCCCAAGCGCCAACCGGATATTCAGTTGAATTTCGAGCCTTAATCGAAGTTGTCTGCACATCGCCAAAGAATACCACCGAGCCATAGCGCTCTACCATGACAACACCATCTAATTCAGCCAAGGCAAAAACTTGCGAAGCATCAACCCCTCCAAGTAACAAAGCATCAACTGAAAGCAATTCCAATTGAACCTCATAGCCCAGAGAATTCAAAGTAATAATATCGGATTCAGTCGGTCTATGGTCATAAGAAAGTCCCACATTAACCACCCCAGAAACAGTCTGTAAACTATCGAAAATTCCATTTCTGTCTAAGTCAGAAGAAGTTGTTTGCCACCAAGGTTGCTCGACAATAAAGGTGAACGAAGAAGGTGTTCGCAATGGAATGTCGTTTGAATAACCTGTGGGAAGTAACTGTGAATCGTCGAGCCGTGAATACCCTTGAGGGGTATCAATTCCCAAGCCAATAGCACCAGCAAGAGGGGTTGTAAAAAGGGCGACGATGATGAATGCAAAAGTAGAGCGCATGGCTATTCCCAATAATTGGCGGCCATGCGCGATTCATCAACCCATCCCTAAATCTCAAATCATATACCTCGCGTCGTATAGGTCATGTCGGACGGGCAAGCATACTATGATGGACTGATTGGACAGGGCTATACTCCTGAACAAGCAACACAATACACACAGCAGTATTACGCAGGTTTTGAGCCCGCAGTGGCACAGGTAGCACCTGTTGAAGACTTCCAAGTTGAGCAAACACATGTAACAGAAGTTGCTCAAGAATACGGTGTTAGTCCAACCCAACTCGTAGACACAGCCCGTCATTTCGATGCAAATGCCGACCAAATTCTACAACAAAGCGAATTAGAAACTACAGCAATGCAAATGACCAGCACAGTTGCACCAACCGCTCCAGCCCCTATGGCTGCACCAATGGCTGCTGATCCTATGGCTGCTCCTCCTGGTATGGCTGCTCCTCCTGGTATGGCTGCCCCTCCTGGTATGGCTGCACCAATGATGGCAGGCGCCCCGATGGGAGGAATGGGCATGATGCCGGCACCGGCTGCTTCAGGTGGCGGTGACCCTCTGGGATATGTTGCAGTTGCATGT
>JAAZXA010000055.1 GCA_014240385.1 Methanobacteriota archaeon
TCTTCCCATACATCGGATGTTGGCCCAATGATGAGAATGGTGAGATAAATAATGAGGATAGAGGGGGCAATAATCCACGCGGCTTCCAACTTTCCATTGTGATAATGTAGTGGAAATTCTCCAACTTTTATATTATCAATATTTGGCACTTCTCCGTCCTTTGAGCGGTAGAAGAATGAATGGTGTAATTGCCATCCAAAAACTATGACGCCTACAAAGATAGACCAGTTCCAAAATATTTCAAACAACTCATTGTATGAAGCGCCACCTACAGCCATGGAAAACCCTCTTGGTTCGCCCGTAAAGCGGTCCGTAGTTAAGCATTGGCAACACCTCACATATACTGCTAACAAAGTTTGAGCCATATTTACAATATAACACACACGGTTCAGTGCCCCTTTGTCATATCCAATAGTTGAGATTTAAGCCCCTTTTCATGGCCATTGTTGTATGCTTTTTACACAAGATGCGATTTCGCAAAGGTTGAATTGGTAGCGCCGTATGGCTCTGCCTATGAGCGTGCGGGCGTTGGTGGTTGAGGACAACCAAGTTAACGTACGTTTGCTACTTGCTTTACTCAAAGGAAAAGGCATCACAGATATTGAAATTGCAGAGGATGCTAACCAAGCATTCACTGCTCTCCAAACCGGCGCTTTTGATTTGATATTCATGGATATTCAATTACCTTGGACAGATGGTTTACAATTGACAAAAGCAATTCGTGACCATCCACTCGTACGAAAAAGTAGGATTATTGCGGTGACAGCATTCTCAACTCCAGAAGATCGCCGTAAGGCGGCAACAGCAGGATGTGATGCATTTGTTCCAAAGCCGGTCCGTCGTGAAGAGTTGTATAGAGTAATTGATGAGCAATTAGCTGAGCGTGGCAACTGATTCGTTTCGTTCAAATGCCCTTTATTGTAGAAAGTTAACCGCTTTATTTTCATGCTTGACCACAATTAACAATATTTGGATAATTAATACATCAGCACGGGAGGGAATGAATGAGTCATAAAAGCACAAGTGGGAATCCTACTCAAGATGTACGGTTTGAGAGTGCTGGTCGTGCATTGGCATTAGCCCGTGAAAGAAACCGAGATGTTGAGCAAGGTGGTTCCTCTTGCCCAGTATTAATTGAGGGTATTAAAGATGTCAAGGCGTTACGAAAATTAGGATTCACCGGAGTCATAGAACAACTGAATAGAGGTTGGGACCGTAGTCGTTTAGTGGCATATTTATTTGAAAAATATGGTTGTAATAATCCAAATGATGGCGGCCCAGCCATCATATTATTGATGGATTGGGATCGTACAGGTGGACGCATTCAAAATGACATGAGTATACGCCTTAGGGCAATGGATGTTTCATTAGACGAAGAGACACGAATCGAGTTAGTAAGGGCCATGAAGCCAGAAGGAAAGACAATTGAATCATTGGCTCCCTTTGCTAGCGAATTACGTGAAAAAATGAGTTATCATGACCCTGATGGTTCAGGTGGAGAGGAATAATCCTCTAGTTGAATGATAATCCGTGCGCTGAGTTCTGCTTGAACCCCCTCGCGGATTTTTTCAAGGTGAAGGATTCGTTCATCAAGTTCTTTGGTTAGCCTTGTTATCAATCCGTTTTTCATTCGTCTCCAACGGTCATCCACAGCCGCACCACCTTGTTGTTGACGATAGACTGCAGCACGAATTTGTTCACGCTCTCGTTCTATTCTTTCCATCCACGAGCGTTGGACATTATGGCGCAACTCGTCCAATAGAGGGGCAAGCCTTGCCCTTTCATCTTCTAAGAGCCAACCATGAATCCTATCAAGAGCCCCCTCAATAATTTCTTCATCGTTTTCTTCAAACATTACTCGTTCAATTTCCTCAAAGGATTTCCATGGGTAGAGTGGCTGGTTGGGTATTGGCATACCATGTTTGTCAAGTACGAGCCATCTTCGAACAGCATGATTTGATAACCCAGCAACAATCCAATCAAGGCAGATTAGCATACACCCTTCTTCATCCCAATTCTTTGGTCTCATTGCTTTGAGTTGAGTAACGGGGGCGATTCCAGCGACTTTCCATCCGCTGATGGTGGCATCAGGGTTTGGTTCGCCACCAATCGGTTCACGCAACCATTGGATAATTGGATGCCATGGGGCAAGTTGGATAAGGTCAGTTCTGTCCTTTGCCTCATCTCTGTCAATCGCAACTCCAATTATGTGTGGTCCTGCAGACCCTGCTAACATTTCAATGTGCTTTTGCCATCCACTAGTCAACCAATCAGAAAGAGATTTATCATCACATCTTAGTGCTAATTCATCAACGCTATATTGACTTAATTTCAAGTGCCAATAGCCATCAACTTTGTACACACTTGAATTTCGATCGCGTTGCTTTAATCTTGCTTTCACCCAGGCAATTAATTGAACCGGCTCAATACCAAGTTCCATGTTGATAGCGTCTTCTCTCAACGTTCGTATACCCGGGTCATTACCAAGCCATTCACGTTCTTCAGTCGCTCGTTCTGTTAGCCACCGCTCGCGTTTTTCAAGTAAAGTGTCAAGGCCCCCATCAACGTTGGCAACTTCATCAGCATTAACGAGACTGTAACCACTGTGGCCTAAACGCTTGGCACGAGGATTGTTTAGTTCGGTTTGAGCAACAAGCCGCATGGCTTTGCCAAGTAGTGGGTCAAGCATTCCAATTGAATCTTCAAACAATCTTATTCGATGGAATAAACGGCCTAGAATAGCAGCATCTATTGTTCCTTCAACTGCTAAATTGAGAATAGTAATCACATCTGCTTCCTGACCAAATCTATCAAGCCGGCCAATACGCTGTTCAATCCTCATTGGATTCCATGGTAAATCATAGTTGACAAGCCGATGACAATGCTGTTGATCTAATCCTTCACTCCCCACTTCACTTGAGAGAAGTACATCGATTTCACCGTTAGCAAATTGATTACGCAAAACCTCTCTCTGGAGCATTGGAGTTTGCCCACTTAGAACCTTACAATTGACACCTTCTTCGGTTAATCGCCGATGTAAATAAGCAAGTGTTCCTCGGAAATGACTGAACAAAAGTATGCCTCCAACACGGTCTTCTTCAAGGGAGTTCAACATCCACAGTTTCATCGCTTCAAACTTTGAGTCTTCATCTCCTAGTTCTTCTGCTGCATCAATCAATTCGTCAAGGTCACCAAAGCGACTCAGAAGTCGGTGTTCGGCTTCTCGGATTGTTCCATCATCTGCTTCATCTTGACCTTCGGTTCCAAAATCAAAAGCAGCTCTTGCTGTTTGTCGTAATTGAGTCTGCACATGAGTAGCAAATGCTTGAAGGCAACTACTGGCCATTCTCTCAGGTACGACCAGTGCCCAATCAAATCTATCCGAATCAGGATTTCTCAATTGCATCAATCTCCAAGTCCAGCGTCTAGCAGCCTCATACAGTCTCCACTCAGCAGCACTCAATTCAACATCCAATGTGATGGCTTCACGGGTTGCTAGATGGAGGTCTAAATCCCGACGTCTTGTTCTAACAATTAGTTCATTGAGTGGTCTGAGTTGACGAATCAAATCAGCAACTTCTAAGCGATTTCTTTGCAAATATTCATCTCTCCAACCAAGGGGGTCGGAGCAGATTTCAATGGCTTGAGTCAAACGTGGATCATTTGTGAATCCCGGTGTCATATTCAGTATCTGTAGCGCACCCAAAGCCCCCTCAAGGTCTGGTATAGTTTGCGCTGTTGCATCCAAAGCAGTATTCAGCATCTGCATAGGCCTCATGGTTGCTTGGAAGGAAATAAAATCAGGCCATCTGTCAGGTGCTAGAAGTGAAAGTTGCACCCATAATTCTTCGTTTGAGAGATTGACAGGGGTGGCTGTTAGGAACAGTGTTTGCCGACTATGTAACGAAAGAATCTGGATGGCATCATGTAATCGACTACGGGGATTTCTGCAATGATGCGACTCATCAACAATTGTCAGAAGTAAGTCTGGAACCCCTTCTTCCATCAATTCTCTCAACAATTTTGATTGCCTGAAAATACCATGACTAGTGACTACAACGAGTGATTCCCCATCACGAATTCTATCCAAAGCCTGGTGCAATTTTTTACCACTATTTGCTTCAAATCCATCAAGGTCACAACGGTGAAACATTTCTTGCAACCATTTCAATCTTAATCCGCCTGGGCAAATGATGAGAATGCCGCCAGTTTCACCCATTGCGTGAAGGCGGCGTAAAACATGTAATGCCGACACAGTCTTTCCTAATCCGACTTCATCAGCAATTAGTAACCCATCCCAATTACTGGAGGCTAGCCTTGATGCTGGAAGGTGCTGATGTGGCTGGTCTACCCAGCGGCCAAAATTTAGTAATGGGCATAAATCAGATGGTGGAAATCTAATATCCAAATCAGCGCGAATTAGATTCCACTCATGGACACCTAACTTTGCGCCGATGGCGCCTTCATTCTTACTACCTAAATCGCTCAACAGTGTCCTACCGCAAAGCGACCGTTCTTGAAGATGCGCGAATCAACACCACTAAACAGTCAAAAAACGCTATTTTCCACAAACCGGAACTTCAGTAATAATTACTAGAAATTAACCAATGACAATTTATTTAATAGGCTTACTTTGGTAATTTCACGCTTTGTTCTTTTACTGTGTTTAACACTACCATTGTAGTAGACCGTTCAACTCCTTCAGTAGATAGAACGGTTTTAGTGAAGTCATCTAAGTCATCCCTATCACTCACCCGAGCAAACACCAAACTATCCATTTCACCAGTCACATCATACACTGCGAAAACCCGAGGGTCATCTGCAATCAAGCGCTGTACAGGTAGCAATTCTCCTTTGACAATTCGCAACCCGACAACGACACTCATTTCCCAGCCAACTTTGTCAGCATCTAGGGTGACAGTATAGCCAGTGATGACTCCATTTTCTTCCAATTTCCCAAGTCGATTTGACACAGTTCCTAGAGCTACACCCACCATGTCAGCGAGTGCTCTCATTGAAAGTCTACCATCTTCTTGAAGGGCTTCAATCAGTTGCTTGTCAGTTTCATCCAAGTCCATTTTCCCACGTCCGGAGTTTTCTCGCTTCGCAGGGGGTTTTTGAACGTTGTTGACAATTTACTGCTATTTTTTGGTCAGATGAGCACCAAACTAAGATAAAAACCGAAATTACCACAATATCACATGGGGTGAGAGAGTTTCATTCAATTTTATGAACAGGTAATTTGAGATCAAGAACCCAACCGCCCAATTCATCAACTTCAACTTCCCAATGAGTTTCTACTTCATTGATTTCTTCTGTACTCCTTAGTTTTACAGAAAAATTCCGACTTGTCCCTGCTGGAACCAATTGCTGCTTCGGTATTCTTGACATCTTCCAAGGTAATGTTGCAGATGCGCCTTTAATTGTCAAATCGTATTTACCTGCAGTTACTTTTACTTCAGCAATCCATTCTTTCTTGATGTAACGCAGTGTTCCTGTTAGAAGTGGAAGTCCAACTTCTCTTTGGTAATCTTGGCGTACAATAATAACAAGGCCAGTAACGATTGCAATCACTAAGAGAATGACTGGAAACATGCCAGCAATATTTGGGATTCTATCGAGGGTTTGAACCTGAGCATGATCAATTCCAGAAATCGTTGCATTAAGGTCATCGACTAACATCACTGTCACTTCTAATCTCCACAAGTCATTGATAGTGAATGGGATTCCATCTTCTGCTAAGCGTTCAGAATCAATTACCTGAGTCCAGTTCGTGGTATTCCCTGCTTGGTGGTAAAATGAGGATGACCAACCATAGTGGAGAACCACATCATCAGCAGTTCCATTTCCAACAGGAGTGTGGTCTACGGTAACATACCAGCGCAAATTTAGTGACTCCGCTAAATCCACTAATGGTTCAATTTCAACCTCTAGTAATAGACCAGCAGATTGAGTAATATCTGTAGTAGTTGTTTCATCATTCCCTTCTGTGGCGACAACATCAACACTGAGCGTCAATTTTGCTAATGATGGAATCGCGGTAGCATTCTCAAGCGACTCTCCATTTCTCCATTGTGAACAGGAATCTGCACCGAGTTTTTCTGCTCGCTGTTGTCCTGCTAAAATGCTTCCTTCACCATGAATCCAGTTTAGTGAAACATCGCTATCTAGTTTCTCAACTGTGTCAAATCCTTCATCGCAAATACTGTCATCAATAAAGGATTCTAAGACTGAAATTTCAGATTCAACAGCCTCCCCGCTAACATCATCTAAGTACCCATGAAACACAATAAAAGTTAGATTCATCAGCATAAATGCAGTGATCATTACTGCTGATAATCGTTTCACGGCGCCACCTCAAGTCCTAGTGCATAGGTTAGGAGCGCGCGTTCGCAATCGGGTAACATTAGAGTCAACTTGCCTCCTAACCATGCAGGTAGCCACCACATCACTCCTTCATGATTGAACCGCAGAACTACCCCTCCTGAGGTTTCGTCTCTAATGGTAGATATGGTCTCAGCGGCATCTTCCTTATCGGGACCACCCTTTAGCAAAATTTCCTTCAGGAGGTCGGCATCTATTTCGTGTACACGATTAGATAATTTTACTGCTGTAATATGCATTCCTTTGGAGGTTGGTCTCTGTAAAATTCCTTTTCGTATTTCCCATGTAGGCAGTCCTGCTTGAATTACTTGGAATGGATGCCAATGGCAGCCAGGAAGTTTCCCACCGCGTCTGAGCATTCTTTCACCAGCCCAAAACCAATCGTTAATCTCATTGCTAATGGTGTAGATTTTACTTCCTCGAGTAAACATTTTTTCATAGTCAGCCCCCCATTCTTCGGAAATAGCCTCTAGCAAATCAGGGGTGGCGGGTAGTTCGTGGTTTTTTGTTGGTGGAGGTGGTTCACTAACTGGCCTTTCTGCCATTTCACTAGTTGGCATTAATGCTTGAGCTACTTCGCCGTCACCCACATGCTTGAAAGATGCCACAAAGAATCCTCCTGAATCATTTTCATCACCCCAAATTCGTTGACAAAGAGGCAAAGCGGTAGCGATTTCAGTTTCTTCAGGTGGTAATAATCCCTTTTCGTCTTCATCATTTTTTGGATTTAGTTGTGGCCAAGTGGACATACCATCACGGCTAACTATCCCTGGACATTTTTCATCAATTTCAGTATCAACTAATGTCAAAAATTCACAGGTACGAAGAATCTCAGCAACTACGGCTTCATTTTCAATAGGGTCCATTGAACAAGTAGAGTAGACCATTCGTCCACCAGGTGCTAGTAGCATTGCGCCTTTTCGGACTAAAGCAACCTGCAACGGATTCAATTTCCGTCCAGCCCGTTCAGTCCATTTTTCCCATAGTTCAGGATTCTTTCGAGTTGTCCCGCTACCTGAACAAGGCGCATCAATCAATATTCTATCAAAGCCAGGATTTGGACACCGAGGGAGATGTCGCCCATCATGACGAATAATTACCATAGATGTAAGTCCAACTCTCTTAGAATTTGATACCAATAAATTTGCTCGTCCGGGATTTGATTCGTTAGCAACAACAACCCCATCATCATCAATTGCTTCACACAATTGAGTCGATTTACTCCCCGGTGCTGCACACATATCCAATACATGATGGCCAGCCTTGCAATCAAGCAGTTTTACAGGAATCATGCTAACTGCTTCTTGTCGAGTTATTCGACCAGAATCATGTAGGGCACAAAGCAGTATTTTTGCATCGTTTGATGGCCACTTCCCTCTTGGCCAAGGCATAACCCAACCTTGTCCACCTCCACCCTCGGGTAACCAATCAATAGGCTTGCCACCTAGCGAATGAAGAATCTCTCTAACCCATTCCTGATCTTCCCGTAAGGGGTTTACACGCAAGGTTTCACTAAGTCTTGATTAAGCAGCCTCAATCCATGATTCGGAATCATCACGCCATGTTTGTACAGCCTTCCACAGATCGCTTTTTGAAGGGTCTCCAAAGCCGAGTTTGCCCATTCATACCACCCCCATAACCGGTTGCACAAATCTTCGTGTCGGTCCCCATCCCTCAAGGGTTGTGGATGCGCTAACCCAATGAGCCATGCCCATTGTCGGCTACCACATGGCGGTAGGTGGTGGCGATGCTTTCAGCTTGCCCGCCACTCTGTTAACCGTCATTTTACTGTGGTCATTTTTACAGTGGTCTGCACCTTTATGGCTACCGGGGATGTCTGAAAAATATCCAGATAAAGCAAAATTTTTGCGAAATTTTGACCGCAGTTTAACAATCCTGCCAGTGGTATTGGTTTTGCTTGTAGTCCTCACATTATTTAGGGCGCATTTTGTTCAAGATTTCACTCATGGTCATGTGGTAAATTTTGGAATTGATAATTCATCATCATGGCAAAGAATGTTACATGGTCCAGTAAACACTGTTGGCTCACCATGGTTAGGTATAATCATTTTATTTTCTATTACTACTTTAGTAAAGGAGTGTTTTGGTAACTCTGATTATTCATTATTTGATGAACATACAGCAGACCTTCGTGCCCGCGTATTAAGATGGCATGGATTCCTATGGCCATTGATGCTGATTGGATTTATTCCTTCTGACGCATTTTCAGTGCACTCAGAACCACAAACTTTCATTGGCTCACAAATTGCCCCACTTCAGACTTCAATTACTCTGATATTTGCTGGAATCGGTATGGGTATCTGGCCATATGCTGTGGCAAATTATTCGCAATCAGGTGATATGAAAAAAGGTGACAATTTTCTTTTAGCAAGTATAACTGCTGTGCTAGCATTATTTTTCCTTGCAATGGAAAACCTATCTTCACAACGAGTTGATGAATTTGATGAACTAATTGCTTTGGGTCAAATGACCGAACTCGCTCTCACTATGTCGATGGTTGTTCTGTTATTGGGGTGGCCAATTTTCTTGATGCTATTGAGTAAAGTCCACGAAAAAAGAGGTATTGCCAAAGAAAGGCGTTGGCTTGGCTTAACTCGTACTTTATCTCATACACTAATTTTGATTTGGTTGTCAGGTGTAGTAATACTCGAATCTCTTCCACATATTGATGGTTGGTATAATTCATTTTGGCTGTCTTTGACTTTGATGCTCCCACTAGCAATCTTTGGAGTTGCTGGGACATTACTCCCTATTGTAGGATTAGATTCTAGACCACGACCAGAAGTTTGGGGTTTTTTCTTAGTGATGAGTTTAGCCATTCCGTTCTTGACAATTAGGGAACCGCTCACTGTAGTATTGATGCCAGGCCTGTTCATCTCAATGACAACATTGCCTCTGTTAGCAACTCACCTAGAATTACGTCCGAATCTGCCTATTCAAACTAGAGTAATGGAATCAGGTGTATTAATTGGATTAACAATTACAGCATTGTGGGGATTTCACCACATGTTTACAGGCGATTCTCTCGCCATTTCTTTGGGTATTGGAATAACTTTGATATTACCTTTGATCTCAATTCTCTCACTTAACCGAAAAATAGCAATTTCTTGAACAAAAATACCTAATTATAATAGAAATTCGGTGTTAAGGATTACCCTATCAAAACCACCTTTCCAAGGAGTTTTTCACCTACAACGGTTATAGCACCGACAGTGCACCTGCATTTCAGTTGACTGCGTTTAGTAGTCATCTAGATGGGATGCGAAATGACTGAAGAGAGTGAGCCAGAAGTAAAGCGACAAAAGAGGATTAGTCCGTTAGCCAAAGCCAACAAACAGGCTTTCAAAGCGGCTAGATTCCGAGCCGAAAAAACATCACAACAAATTGACGAAGCGAAAGAACTCAGAACCCAGTTCAAGGATATTCACGAGCGTGCGGTAGAAAGCCAAGTTGAACAAGGTCCACTAGTTCCTGTTGAGGCACAGATGGAAATTGAAGATGATGATTGGGTTTACCAGTCTGTTGACGAAGAGACACTTCGCGAATTGAGTCACCGAGTAGTTCTGCAAACTAGTGCAGGTAAGCGCAAAGTCCTGTTTGAAACTCAAAATCTCAATGAAGCAATGGATTGTGCAGCACGAATCGTAGAGTATAGTGATGGTTGTGTTTTAGTAGAAACTGTTGACCCTTGAGCATAATTTAGTATTCGTCGTGTTCAAATAGGCGAGGCAGGTCGGGCGTTTTACATGGCAGTCAAGAAGGACAAGAAGTCGAAGGGGCCAAACATCCAGCAAGCAGCTGGGTTAATTCGCTACTTCGACGAGGAGTCAGATGATGCTTGGCAGATTTCAAAAGGTATGATTTACACTGTCTGTATCTTATTCTCGGTTGGCGTTTATTTGGCTAACCAACCAACCCAGTGGGATAACACTTGGACGTGGATGTGGGACAACCTGTTTGGTTGAATCATCTTCTGAGATTATTCTTCAGAATCCGTTAGGTCGATGAAAGGGATATACCCATCAGATTCTTCTTTGATATCACCAAGCAAATCATCTGCTGAGACATCGCTGGTTTTTGTTGCTACTTCATCAGGAGTGATTCTATCTACTTCGTTAGGAAGTTCTTCATGGACTAGAATATGCTCTTGAAATTCATCTTCATCAAGTTCCAATGAATCATCTAGTAGCAAATCATCCGCTTCTTGGAATACGGTACGCGTAATTTCTGTTGTTGGATCAGCCTCAATCATTGAGGCTTCGGCTCTTGCCAATGCCCGCTCAAATCCAGCCGCATTCTTGTCATGTAGTGCTGCCAAAGCGATATCAATGTGGCCGCTTGCATCTTCCAAGGCATTTTCAGCATCACCTCGCTGCCAGTTTTCATAATCCATCTCTTCAAATTCGTCAAGCCTCTTTGTTAGTGTTGTGAGCTTATCTTTGTATTTGTGTGCCTCTTCGTTCATATCTTCCCTTGCATATTGAATTAGTCCTTCCCATGCTTCACGGTGGCCATTTGAATTAGTTCCAGTGGCTTTTTTCCACATTAATCCAAAAGTTGGTTCCCATGGATTTCGTCCAAGAGTTGCTACCAAATCAAAAATAAGTCGAGCACGGTTTTCTAATGGCCCTTCAATTACGATTTCGTTAAGAAAACTTGAATCAAAGAGTCCGAATCCCCAATATGAGCGACTGGTGATTTCAATACGTAATAGGGAATCATTCGTTACCATCTTCCAAGTTTGTTGGTCAAACCCTGGGGGTGATGTCAAAATCGGGGGTTCATGTGCACCGAAACATCTCAACAGTGCATCACAGATATCACCTAGGTAGAGGCTAGTTTTGCCTTCTGGCCAATTTAGGTGACGTAATCGGTTCTCATCATCAACCTTCATCTCCGGTTTGCCGTGTTTTACCTGACACCAAAGGTGGCTGTGAGTTGCGTCAATTCCGACCACCTCATCTTGCACCATAGCCCACCCTCGCTAAGTCGTGCGCGCGGCTGTGGCATCATTGTTACTTCGCTTTGATAGGGCGTGTTGGGTGGTATAATTTACTCTAATAGATTAATTTTTGAGGTGATTTCTATCGTAAGGCTGAATAAAAGACCCGCCCCGTAGCGCTCCCATGGCGAAGAAGAAGGGCTCAACAAACAATCGTTCCGCAGCAGCGAAGAAGGCCGCAGCAACACGCAAGAAGAATGCTGCTGCTAAGAAGAAGGCAGAGGCGGAAGCTGCAGCAGCGGCTAAGAAAGCAGCAACTGCGAAGAAGGCCGCAGCAACACGCAAGAAAAATGCCGCTGCGAAAGCAAAAGCAGAAGCCGCAGCAGCGGCCAAAAAAGCCGCAGCAGCAAAGAAAGCCGCAGCAACTCGGAAGAAAAATGCCGCTGCGAAAGCAAAAGCAGAGGCAGAAGCCGCAGCAGCGGCTAAGAAAGCAGCAACTGCGAAGAAGGCAGCAGCAACTCGTGCCAAGAAGAAAGCAGAGGCAGAAGATGCGGCAAAAGCAGCCAAGCGAAAAGCATCCGCAAAGAAGGCCGCAGCAACTCGTGCTAAGAAGAAAGCAGAGGCAGAAGCCGAGGCTGCAGCAAAAGTAGCCGTCGCAGAAGCCGCGGCTGCTCTAAATGCAAAGCGGAAGCCAGGATTAGTCTTGGCTGTAGACCAAATCGATTCCAAAGTATCCAATAAGTTGCGCAAACGCGCAAAAACCTCTACCGCAGCATCTCACATAACTGCAAAAGGTGACGCTTCCAAAATCATGAAGAGGGGCGTAAAATCTAGAAGAGGTGCAAAAAGCACTGCTGATAAGCGAAAGACGGCATTTCACAAGCGCTGGTTAGAAGGTGCAAACGCA
>JAAZXA010000058.1 GCA_014240385.1 Methanobacteriota archaeon
CTGGTTCCAATAGTTGGGGTTCTCCTGGGGCTCAAGGAGAATATACCAGCGATTCTAGAAGCGTCGATACCTTCGCTAATGACTATGATGATTTCACGGTCTTATTTTCTGCAGGAGAATCAAATGTCGGGGTTGCTGCCCCTTCAACCGCCAAGAATGCTCTATCCATCGGTACTGCAACTTCAGAACGACCTAACTCATTGCCTGCCGGTGAAGTTTGGAATCAAAGCGCTAATGGCTTTAGTGCAGATGGGCGAATTAAACCAGATTTAGTCGCACCCGGGATTGAAATTTGTAGCACAATG
The DNA here is from genome assembly GCA_014240385.1 of Methanobacteriota archaeon. Taxonomy (GTDB): domain Archaea; phylum Thermoplasmatota; class Poseidoniia; order Poseidoniales; family Poseidoniaceae; genus UBA226. The sequence continues at coordinate 306 of JAAZXA010000058.1, forward strand.
TCAGGACAGGCATTATCTCCACTCGGAGTTGATTGTGCGTCTGGTATTCACTCTAATGGCAATCCACTTTACAGATCATCCAATGGCAGTAGCCATGCCACTGCAGTTGCTGCTGCCTCGGTTTTATTGACGAGAGAATTTCTCAGAGAAGAGGCCAATGTCAATGCTCCAAGTGCAGATTTAGTTCGAGCCACATTGATTAATGGGGCTCGTGATTTAGGCCTTCAAAATGTTCCAAATGCTCAGGAAGGCTGGGGGCAAATCGACCTTGCTAACAGTTTTTCGCCAAAAGATGGAAGCACTGCATTAGCGTCCTTTTATGATACAAACATTTCACTTTCGCCCGGCTTTGGTTTCATTTATGGTTTTGATTTCAATGCAGCCCATGGGATTTCAATCACTCTGGTTTGGACCGATGTAGCAGGCTCTGCTTCGGCACTCCAATCAGCGCCAAGGTTAGTCAATGACTTGGATTTAATCTTGACAGCACCTGATGGCACTACCTGGTTTGGAAATGATTTCTTGAATGGACTTTCAACTACTACTGGCGCAGTTGATTCGACGAATGTTGTTGAACGAATCGAATTAGCCCCTGGAGCCGCACCTCAAAGTGGCACATGGAGCATTCAGGTTGCAAATAGGGCAGGTTCTGAACAATCCTTTGCAATGGTAGTTGTTGCAGATGGGAATCATGACCCTGCTTCTGACTTGACTGTTTTCGATGAAAGCATTCGTCCAAGTTCCACCGAACCTTTGGTCAATGAATTGATTTCCATCAGCGTTGCATGGACTAATCAAGCCCCATTAGTGACCGGAAGTTACAAAGTTATATTGGAAGATACAACAACAGGAACAACCCTTTCGGAAATGGTCCGAAGTGGCACCACAGGGGGCCAAATAGAATCAGCATCGATCACCCATGCTTTCACTACAACTGGCGCACATATTCTTAGGTTAACTATTGATGCTGATGACCAAGTTGCTGAACTGAATGATGGAAATTCAGGTAACGATAATAACGTCAAACAAATCACCATTAACGTTAGTGCATTAGGTGTAAGGTTAATTCCACTCCTTGATGATGGAAGTGAACCAACAACACCTGAGCAGAATTCTGCTGCCACAATAAAATCTTTTGAAGCAAACACTGATTCACAAATTGATATCAATATGATTCTCCGTCATGAAGGAACTGGAAGTGAATCAGTAACTTTGACAGAAGGCTCTGTACGAATGCTCAATCCTCAACGTGCGGGTGCCTTCCAAAGTACTCCCGATACTTGGACTAAGTCTCTCAATGTTAGCAGTCCGTTGAGTATGGCACCTGCTGGAGATGCAGGCGATGAACAATACTTCACCTTGACATTAGTAGATGAAGATGCAGACCCCAATGGGCTCATCCCAAGGTATGCATATGCTGGTACCTATGTGATAGATTTGGAGGCTCGTTATCAATTACAGCCACTTGTCAAACACAAAATAAGAATTACAATAGTGGTTAACGAAGTCGATGATGTTGCCGTTGCTATTGCTGGAACCACTGGATTAAGTGCGAAACCTGGTGAAGTTGCGTCCTTTTCTTTATCCGTAAGAAATATGGGAAATAACCCTGCTATTTACAAAGTCGATTGTCAATCTGAAAATAGATGGCAAATCGAACTTGGAGATGATGGTACAACATCTTCTCAAACTTTTGAGCCATTAGGTTTGCTTGAATACTTGCCAATGGCGGTTAGAGTTAGGGTGCCAAATGCAGTTGATGGAGGCCCAGTTGCTGGAAGTAGCGATGTCGTCGATTGTTGGATAACGAGTCTTAATGATGAATCATTGAACTATTCTTTACAGGTTGATATTGAAGTTGATGCTCTAGATACTTTTTCGGTGCAATTAATCAATCCATCAGGTGAGGAAGTCGGACCAGCTGCGACTGCTCCCTCGATTTCAGTATCGGCTTCAGAGCAATATAATCATACTTTAATGATAGAAAACACAGGGAATATTGATTTAGAATTAAGCGTATCTCTTCAGGCAACATCCAATTCGTGGCCTCTACAATTGATTCATGAAGATGAAGAAGCAAGTAATCAATTGGAGATTACTGTCGCCGCAGGAAGCGAAACAAGTGTTGAGGTTTTAGCTGCTGTTCCAAAGACTGCAAGTGAAGGTGATTCAAATACGATGGTGATAAACACATGGTTGAAAGGTAGTAATTCCAACCTTGGTGCAAAAAATTCAACCACATTACTTGTGAGAAAGGATGTAGGGATTGATTTTTCCTGCCTTTCATATAACAACCAATCTTCAGAAGAACCAAGTATGGAAGTAACAGTCGGAGATAGTTCATCCCTGAATTGTTTCATTAATAATACAGGGAATGCCCAACTGGACTTAATTTGGTCTGTTTCAGAGGGCTCAGATGAGAATTGGGTGATGGGGTTTGCCGCACCTCCTCCATCTCTTTCTCCATATCAACAAGCAACAGTATTGTTCCTCGCAAAACGCAGTGAAGGTTCTCAAGTTGGCGAAAATTTTCTTCTCCAACTTAGGGTCATCGCTTCCCATTCCAATCAATCGGTTTCAGAAGTTGTTGTGGTCTCAATGAGTGAAATAAGTTCGGCTTATTCAGTTCTAGAATTTTTGGGTGAAGAAGAGTTTAATCTACTGGAGAGCGAAGTTGGAATCGCTCAAGAATTGGAATTCAAGATGACTAATATAGGAAATATCCCCGGCACTTGGACTCCCTCGATATCACTTCAAAATTCAGCAGGAGAAGATGCAGGGGGCTGGGATATATCCTGTGATTCAGAAACAGGAATAAGTATAGATGCAAAAGACTTTGTCGAATTTATTTGCACAATCACTCCTCAAAAAGATGCGGAAAAGGGGATTTACACCCTCTCGGTCTTTGTTCAATCAAATCAAAATGAACATCACATTGGTTCAGCCGATGCCATCGAATTTGATGCAAGTGTTGCAAGAATAGTTGATTCGAGTGGATTATTTGCGGGTCTTTCTACCCAAACAACAAGCATTATCGTTGGAGTAATTCTTCTTTTGTTGACTATAGTCGGAGTGCGACTGAGAAAGGTCAATCGAGAAATGGATGAGGGAGAGATGCTTGTAGCACCAGGTTCACATTCATCACAGACTGATTTTGCTCAGCGTCGAGAAGATGCTACAGATATAGGCCATAAAACCAATGAAATCGCATCGGGCTCTGTTAGTTCAGCAGAAGTCGCAGCGGCAATCGCCCGTTCAGTGCCGATTCTTCCACCTCCTGGGCCTGCACCTTTGCCAAGCAAAAAATTGCCACCATTAATTGGTTCTGCTTCGATCCTCCCCTCTGGGCTACCTCCGGGGCTACCTCCCGCTGCCTCACAACCCGCACCATTGCCAATTGCAAAACCTGCGGCTGCGCCGGCCGCTGAATCTTTCACAGGACCTCCAGTCCCAGCCGGTGGACTACCAGCCGGATGGACGATGCAACAATGGCAGCATTATGGGGAAGAGTGGTTGAAAAGGCAAGCCTGAAGGCAATTAGCCCACCAATATGATTCACACTGATTGCGAATCGTTCATCATGGGGTCCTTAGTCGCCGCTTCATGGCAAGTATCGTTTTGTTCGGACCACCAGGTGCTGGGAAGGGTACGCAGGCTGCTATCATCATGGCAGAAACAGGATTACCTCAAGTTTCAACGGGCGATATGTTGCGGGCTGCTTTGAGTCAAGGAAGCAGCCTTGGAATGGAAGCAAAGTCATTCATGGAGGCAGGAAAACTCGTGCCAGATTCGATTATTATCGGTTTAATTGAGAATAGACTCAAAGAAAATGATGCTTCAAATGGCGTTCTATTAGATGGATTCCCACGCACAATTGCTCAGGCTGAGGCACTGATGGAAATAGAGGAGGTGGAGGTTGTATTATCGATTGAAGTTCCTGATGAGCGTATTATCAAGCGAATTTGCGGCAGGTATTCTTGTCCTCAATGTGGTGCAGTTTACCATGATTCTTTTAATCCAACAACTTCAGAAGATATCTGTGATAATTGCTCCCACCATGGAATGAAAAGGAGGGCTGATGACAATGAGGAAACAGTTTCTTCAAGACTCAAAGCATATCACTCACAAACTAGACCGTTGGCAGATTGGTATTCTCAACGTGGACTTTTTCAAGCGGTCGATGGAGACAGGGATATCGAATTAGTCGGGCAATCATTACTGAAGGTCTTGAGTGAATTAAGAGGTGAATGATTTGTCAAGTCGAAGACATTCATCAAGGCGTTCAAATAAAGTGAAGAGAAATCGAAGAGTAAATGCCATTGCCTCGAGAGAATATTTATTCGAAGTAATAACAAACAAAAGAACAACACCGCTCAGTTTACAAAATGTCGCAACAAAACAAATGTGGGATATTGGTAAGCGACACCGAATTGGCCTTCATCCCTTGATAAAAAATGAGATATGTAGAAGTTGCAAAATCCATTTATTTCCTCAGTCAAAAGTAAGAATTAGAAATGGAAAAAGAATCATCACCTGTTGCCAATGTGGGAGAATAAAGCGCTTGGTATTGGAGGTAAAGGTATGAGTGGGATTCCAAAGTGGGTTGCAAAGATGGCAACATCTAGAGATTTTTCGATAACAGTTAGAATCGGCCGCTCTGGTGTCGCAGATAATCTGATTAAGGAACTGGACGAGCAATTAAAATCTAAGCAAATTGTTAAAGTAAAATTGAACCGTGGATTGGCCGAAAAAGACTCTAAACAAGAGATTTGGACTCATATCTGCGATAAACTAAGTGCCACTCTAGTACTTACTCGAGGGAACGTAGCGGTGTTTTATAGGGCCTAATAAATGCCTAATATACCAATCCCTCCAATGATAATGTCTTCAAGGTGACCTCGCGTCGAGGCATCATGATAAGCCGAGAATTGTCCGTCAAACAGTTGGGTACTCAGGCTAGACATCGTCTGATGCTTTTCATTTTGACATTGGCAACAGTGTCAATTGTTTGGACAATGCGATCTAGTGCGAGTGGGAGTAGTGGGGGCTTAGAGGTGGTCATCAGAGAAGGTTTGGAGAGCCAAGCACTTCTTGTTGGGGCGCTAATTCTTCTCTCCGTATACGTGTTAATTATTTTTGAGTTGATGCACCGAACTTTAGCCGCTGCTGTTGGCGGCCTTGTTGCTGTAGGAGCATTGAGTTATTACATGGAAGGAAGTTTAACACTTGGTCAAACTGCAAATATGGTTGATTGGGATACTATCGGCCTTTTATTGGGAATGATGGTTATGGTCGGAGTACTCTCGCATACCGGTGTTTTCGAATGGTTTGCAGTTCGTGCCTACAAAAAAAGTGGGGGTTCAGTTTGGAGTTTAGTTGTCATTCTTTGTATTGTAACTGCAGTATTATCTGCATTTTTAGATAATGTTACTACTATGCTTTTGTTAACTCCAGTAACAATTCAATTGGCAAAGGTTCTTGACTTGCCTCCTGTACCTCTTTTGGTAGCAGAAGTCATGTTTTCAAATATCGGTGGTGCTGCAACAATGATTGGAGATCCACCCAATATCATCATTGGAAATGGGATGTCAGAAGCAGCCCTTAGCGGTGGTGAATATGACGCTCTAGCCTCACAAGCGATTTCTTTTAATGACTTCATTATCAATCTTGCACCTGGAGTTTTAATGACAGTAATTCCCACATTTATGTTCTTAAAGTGGATGCACCGCGATGTATTTTCCAGCCATAGAGATAGAGATGTCGAGGAATTAGAAGAGAAGTATGGAATCAAAGATGCTAGTTTGTTAAAGCGGGCTGGCGGGGTATTGTTCCTCGTTATCTTGGGATTCTTCCTACATCCTTTGCTGCATGTTCCGGTGGCTTGGGTTGCCTTGATTGGGGCTGTCATAACCCTCTTGGTTACTACACCTCATGAATTAGAAGAAGCGCTAGAAAAAGTTGAATGGAGCACACTTCTTTTCTTCGCAGGTCTATTCGTCCTCGTCCATTCTCTTGATTTGATGGGCGTCATAAAATGGATAGGTGAACAAGTAGTTTTCACGATTTCTCAATTTGATGAACCAGGGACTCAGTTAACTGTAGCAATTCTATTGCTTCTATGGGTTAGTGCTATCGCTTCGGCCTTCATTGATAATATTCCATATACTGCTACTATGGTGCCAGTTGTCCTTATGATGGCACAACCACTCGCTAATGGCGGAGAATTAGGATTGGAACTTCAACCCCTAATTTGGGCCTTAGCATTCGGAGCCTGCTTAGGCGGTAATGGAACCCTTATCGGTGCATCAGCCAATGTAGTCACAGCAGGAATGGCTGAAGAAGCGGGTTACAAGATTTCTTTCAATGAATTCTTTAAAACAGGTTTCCCGATAATGATACTCACTACTGCCATTGTAACATTGTATTGCATGTTGGTGTATGTCATGGAAGTAGCAATTTGGAAAGTGTTAATCGCCACGATTGTCGTAATGGGACTCGACATTTGGTGGGAGTTAAGACCAGGTAATGATAGATGGTTCCCCGATGAATTGGTTAGAGAATCAGAGTGAGTCTCTAGGTATGACGAAGCAAAGGCATTTGTTGACAAAATAGCGATAGCATCAATACAGGCTGTCCGTTGGTTGACCTTGTTAGTATGCATGAATGTTCAGTTTGTGGTTTGCTATTCTTAGGAGGGGCTGCTTGTCCAAGTTGTGGAAGCCTTGGCAATCAAGAACTCGATGTTCATGGAAATGGCAAAGAGGTCATCGAACAACGTGGTGGAATCCCTGGGATGAGCGAACTCAACACTGCAATGATTAGTGTTGTTGGGGAAGAAGGCTTGACGGAAGAAATTGAATCAGAAGAGTCAACTGGTACATCTTTACCTTTCACAATAGGTGGGGGTGCAAGCGAAGAGATTTCGAGTTTACCTTTTGGAGTTGGAAGTAGGTCGGCTGGTTTGCCATCTTCGGAATCAATTTCTGAAAAAGAAGAAACTTCATCCAACCAAAGCGGAACATTCCCCATAGAAGATAGCGGAACACCCCCCATAGAAGATGATACATTATTTCAACAACAATCTGACAATCCGCAAACTGAATCCGCAGAACCTGAACAATGGGATTACGCCGGAGAGGACCCATGGAAGGCAGGAGAAAGCCAAGACCCTGTTGAACAAAATGAGAGTCAAATGACTGAAAAATCCCACCAAAAACCAACTCAAAATCAAACAGAGCAGGCTGCCCAAACCCAGACCGCAAATATTTTGGAAAACTCTACTGAAAGTAATCCCGAAACAACCTCTACAGAATCCACAATTAATGAAATTAAGGTAGTTCATAGAGAACCAGTTCCTTTACCTGGGGCTGCTGTCGATGAATTGGAAACAGTACCACTTCCTTCCCCTGGATTACCAGAGAAAATCGCTGAAGCAACTCCAAAGCCAATGAAATTGAAGGCGATTGCGATCCAAGTGGATGACACTTCAGAACACCTTAGTGAAGCCAGTGATACCAAACCAGGTTTGGCACCTACCACTTCCTCATTAGCTCAACCAGATTCAGATGATGATCATTTCCAGATCCATGCAGCTGAGGTGGATATGGAGCAATTATATGCCGAGCCTGAACAAGTTATTTTCCATGATTTTGAGAGTGAGGAATTAACTTCAGAGGTACAAGTAAACCTTGATGATATGACAGAAGATGAACCGGCTGAGGGTATAATTTTCTCTCCTGAACACGTTAATTCTGAACCTGAGTTATTTCCAGCCCAAGCCTTAGAAATTGATACCAAGGGTGATTCAGAAATGCAAATTCTTCTTGATAGTGGATTTAGTGCTTTAGAGTCAGGCAATTGGGATCAAGCCGCCAGAAGTTTCCGTTCGATGGCAGCAAAGGACCCAGATAGTTCCTCGATTCTAAATAATTACGGGCTGGCGTTACTGCAACATGCCTTGGGATTAGAAGAAGAAATAGGAGTTGATGAATCGGTTGTTGATAGCCAATATGAAGCAGCAATTATGGCTTTGCGTCAATCGGCAAAAAGTAATCCTGAAGAGGCTTTAATATTGTACAACTTGGGCGTTGCGCTAGTCTCCAGTGGGCGCCACGAAAAGGCAGTTTCAATCTTAGATGTGGTCCTTAATAGACCGCATAGCCCTAAAGTTGCAATCCTCAATGCACGCTCCGCAGCTCATATAGGATTAGGGGATTTTGATGCTGCCAAAAACGATCTTTCAGCAGCGCTATCGATTGAACCTGACAACCAAATATTGAAGGCGAATTTCTCTCGTGTTTCGCCCACTTAATTTTGCATCCAAGTTCAAATAATCACTCGGAATTGTGCATTAATTTCTATTCATATTAGGTTATTTTTTATTATTTTAGGATTGGAAAACCCCTCTTTCTCTATCAACCACTGAATTGAATAAAAAAAACCCCCGAGAAACACATTATTTTATTCAGCAAAGCGTGCTACAGCGTCCTATTTTTTCTTTCCGAGATATTCGGCGGCCCAATTCCATTATCCTAGGCATGGTTAAAACAGCATAATCAGCCCCATTATTGCTTAGCAGCACAGCGTTCTTGATGTATTGCCCAATCCGATGCTTTGATATAGGGATGGTCAGTCGGGCGGCTGTTCTGAGTGCACTCGGTCATGCAAAGCCATGACTGGGGAAGCGGCTGAGGAGGTCTGTCCCACGGGGAGGCGGGCTTCTGAGGAGGCCGACAAGAGGTAAGCCTGGATACCGAAGGGTGCTCGTGGTACGGAAAGAAGTACCACGATGCTACAACCCATCTGGGGGATGGCTCGGCTCGAGTGCCGACGAAGGTCGTGACAAGCTGCGAAAAGCCACGGGGAGGTGCATGAGTGCCTTGGATCCGTGGATCGCTGAATGGGACTTCCTGAACCTCAGGGTTCAATCGCTTATGCGATAGGGAACCCCCCGAACTGAAGCATCTCAGTAGGGGGAGGAAAAGAAATCAAAAGAGATTCCGTGAGTAGGGGCGACCGAAAACGGAATAGGACAAACCGAATCTCTTATGGAAACATTTGAGAAATGTGGTGTTTGGCCCACTTTTTGCCTAAGTCAACGAAGGAGAAGTCGTCTGGAATGACGCATCCATAGAGGGTGAGAGTCCCGTATCTGTAGTTGATATGGCCACGTAGTGAGGCCGGAGTAGTGTGCGTTGGATATCGCGCATGAATAAGGGAGGCAGAAACTTCCAATCCTACATACAGCTCGAGACCGATAGTAGACGAGTAACGTGAGTGAAAGCTGAAAAGAATCCTTAGCGGGATGTGAAAAGAACCTGAAACCAGATGGGCACAGGCTGACAGGGCGTGAAAGCGAAGATATGAGCAGCGTCCTGTCTTGCGTTTCGAAAAATGCCCCAGGGAGTCTTGATCATTGGCGAGGTTAAGTGGTTGATCCACGAAGCCGTAGGGAAACCGACAAGTCCGCAGCAGTTTACTGTGAGGGACGAAGTGTGCTCGCTTGGAGTCAATGGTGGAGGACCTGAAGCCCGACGATCTATGCCTGGCCAGATTGAAGCCCGTTGAAAGATGGGTGGAGGATCGAACCGTTGCTGATCTGCAAATCGCTCGGATGAGCTGGGTATAGGGGTGAAAGTCCAATCGAGTTGGGCAATAGCAGGTTCCGCGTGAAAGTACTCGTAGGTACACGTTAGTGGAGATTGATTACGCTGTAGAGCACTGATTGTGCGTTTAGGGGGAGCGATTCCTCGGCGTGCTGCCAAACTCCGAAGGTGTAATCGTTGTAGATACTAGCAGTGAGTGATGGTGGGTAAGCTACCATTACGTAAGGTGAACAAACCAGCCTGAAGTTAAGGTCCCTAAATATCAATTAAGTGTCACAGACAAACCGTGTCCGTGGTCGAAAACAACTAGAAGGTGGGCTTAGAAGCAGCCATCCTTGAAAGAGTTCGTAACAGATCACTAGTCTAGCTTGCGGGCCGGGAAAAGGGACGGGGCTAAAATTGATTACCGATACTTCAGACCATCGAAAGATGATGTGGTAACGCGGCGTTGTGTTTGGATGGAAGGTGGGCTTTGAGGTCCACTGGACCGAATACAAATGAGAGTCTTGGGAAGAGTAGCAGCACAGTGTGGTGAGAATCCGCACCGCCTTATAAACCAGGGTTCCTCGGCACTGTTTATCAGCCGAGGGTTAGCCGGTCCTAAGGTCATTCTTAACCGAAATGATCGAAAGGGAAATGCGTTAATATTCGTATGCCTCCCATACATAAAATGGTGACGGCTTGGGCAAAACTTGTGGATCATATGTCAGGTCCACTTGCACTAAATTTCTGGAGAACTGTCACAGTGAGAAGGAAATAAAGTCCCAGGTCCCGTGAAAAGCCGTATGGGATGTCCGTACCGAGAACTGAAACAGGTGTTTTAGGGTGAGTAGCCTAAGGCGTATCGGATACAAGTATCGCGAGGGAACTCGGCAAAATAGATCCGTAACTTCGGGAGAAGGAGTGCCAGATTGGGAACAATCTGGTCGCA
>JAAZXA010000054.1 GCA_014240385.1 Methanobacteriota archaeon
CAAATGTGAACCTGTATTTAGGTTGTCAGCAACAATACTGAAATGGACTTCCTCATTTGAAAGTTGAAATCTATCTTGCATAGAAACTGTGAGTTGAGGGTGGTTTGTTGCCCCTACAGGAATGCCAGAAAATGGCATCACCAAAAGAAGTAGGGCGAGCAGCAGAGCCCTTCTCATATCATGTGCTGATGCTAGGTTGTCCTTCAATCCTGCTCCTACTCATCACTATTTTTATTGAGAACGATTCCAATATGATGGAAAAGGTCGAATACCTACACCGCTTGGTTCCATTCCCCTGTGATGATGCTTTAATCCGACTGCTGTTACCAGTGACGATTGATGGGCGAACTGAGGGGATTGAACTGGACTGAGAACAAAACAACACTAATGTCCATAAAAAATCATTACATATCGAGGGAAGTTCAAGCCCAAGCGTCGAACTGAATCAACATCAAACTGCCAGTTTGTACGCGAAGGATTGAACTGGACAGAGAACAAAGACCACGCTACGAAAAACAATCAACGCCTTCATCAACCCCCACCCTCTCAAATAACCAATGCAGCCGCAGGAAATTGCCGCTGCACCTCAACCCACCTACATGCTTCCTGCAGTAGAATCACTTTCCCCCCCCCCCTCAAATCTAATAATTGGAAAGGCCCGAAGCCAGTGGTCAACAATCCGCCATATGGTAGCATTGGTCATCATCTGCTTCTTTTTGATGTCATCCCTAACAATAATCCCTATGGGGATTGTAGGTGGAAACGGTAGCCTTGCCCTTGCTGGAACAATTTGTTCACTCCCTATTCTACTCTTATTCTTTCATTTCCGAAAACCGAAATTGCTGCATGTGATGGTAGTAGAACCTTTTGAAGGTGGAAAAAATGCGCACCCTCTCCCTGGAGGAAGAACTCTAACAACCCCCCTTTCCACTCGCTTTAGGCATCACCTAGTTAGGGATTCGACTCTCTTAGATATCCCCACAACTGGGAAATTATGGTCGGTATTTACGATTGTAATTATTACCTCTATAACTCTCTTCATACTGATGATTTTGCAACCAGATAATATTATGATTTTGCTTATTGCTTTGGCTGTAGGCATTCCATTTTGGATGGTTGGCTTCGCAATTCCAGTATTTGCTTGGTGGTCTTATTCGACTCGCTCGCTTGGTCTTCCTACAAAACGCCATGAGGCAGAATCAGTATTGAGTGCAGGTTTCCTCTCTACATTTCCTGCCGTTATTATTAACAGCATTTTATTTCCCTTGCTTCTTTTAGCCGCCTCAATCGACCCATTTAGTGAGGTTGGGGAAATTATGCTGATCACTATTTCCGCCCCAATTGGGGAGGAATTATGCAAAGCAGCGGCGGTTCTCTGCTGCTATCGCTTTATCGACAGCCCCAGACGTGGTTTTCAAGTAGGCTTCACCGTCGGACTCGGATTTGCAATGCTTGAGAATATTATGTATGTGTCTGCAAGTTTTTCCGAAGGCTTTGCCGGCTTTGCAATAACTTCTTTCTTGCGCGGAATTGGCTCAATACCTGGGCATGCTGTTTGGACTGGGTTATCGGGATTAGGAATCGGCTGGTTACTTTACAAGAAACCAACTTTAGGTGGAATCCTGCCCAAGTCTGTTGAGTCCCCATCTGCAGATTTCGTTATTTTTGATGCAAAGACTGGACAAATGGCACATAACCCCACTGGAAGTGGTAATTCTGCACAGCACATGGGGATTCAAGCTTGGAATGTTCAACAATACATAAATTCTCAACAAAAGAAAAAACCTTGGCCATTGCCAACTTCACCGTTGACTGGAATCATTCTGGCAATGTTAGGTCATTCCTTTTGGAATGGCTCTTCATTATTGGTGTATTTTATTGTCGAGAAAGCAGCAGGTGAAGTTGCTGGAATTATCGCTATGATACTTTGGACTTTTACAATGATCGCAACTCTTCTATGGATCGGCAAGAATATCCTCTCTTCGCTTCATTCTGTGCCTTCATCGTAGACAATCACTTCAAGCATGGCCACCTCGGAAGTTGGGAGGAAAGCACATGTCAGCGCAGGTGATTGGTGGTCTTGACCCAACAAATGTGGTCATCAGCATCTCATTAATTGCTGCCTTACTCATCGCTGGACAGATTTTCAAAGTCTTGGATGGACCGGGGATTGCTGCAGCAGGAGTTCTAGGAATTATTGTAGGAGTTTTAGGTCATTGGTCTTGGCTAGTTATTCTCTTAACCTTCCTAATGTCTAGTTACATTGCAACCAAGTGGGGTTGGCAACAAAAGAAGGAATTGGGAATGTGCGAATCCGAAGATGGACACCGCGGTTGGCGAAATGTGGCTGCCAACGGGTTTCTGCCTGGAGTTGTCGCCTTAATCGCTTTCATATTCGCTGAATGGACCATGTTCAATTGGTTATTCGTGGCTGCTGTAGCAGTCGCTGCTGCAGATACTTGGGCAAGTGAATTCGGATGCCTTGACCCAAGAGTACGGCTCATCAGAAATGGGATGCTAGTTCCACCTGGGACAAATGGAGGAACCTCACGCCTAGGTCAGAAGGCTGCATTAGGAGGTGCGGCCTTGGTCAGTATCGTGGCATTAGTGGTCGGTTGGGTTCCTGCAACTGGCAACATTAACGAAGCCGGAGTATTCTCAGCAATGGCCTCAGGGGATTGGGCAGGTGGTATGCTTTTGGCACTAATCACAACCTGCATCGGCTACATTGGCTGTCAAATTGACAGCATCTTGGGTGCAGCGTTTGAAAACCGTGGATTGATGACCAAAGGTGGAGTTAATGCTGCATCAATCGCCATCGGTGTCCTACTTTGTGGATTGATTATTTTGTCATTCCCACTGATTTGAAAACCATTCACTTCCACACTGTCCATCTGCCAGAATTGCGGTCTTTCCAAAACCACTTACCTGAACCTTGTGGCCATTCTAAAGTCTCCCAGCCATCGGCTCGAACTGTACCTGATTGGCTCATTAGTGGAACTGCTGATTGCTGAGGCGCAGTAGGCATGACTGGGGCAACATATGCTGTTAGTGATGCAGCAGGTTGGACTGGCACGGGCTGGTATGCTACTGGAGCAACTGGTGCAACTGGTTGGACTGGCACGGGCTGGTGTGCTACTGGAGCAACTGGGGCAACTGGTTGGACTGGCACGGGCTGGTGTGCTACTGGTGCAACTGGTGCAACTGGTTGGACTGGCACGGGCTGGTATGCTACTGGAGCAACTGGTGCAACTGGTTGGGCTGGCACGGGCTGGTATGCTACTGGAGCAACTGGTGCAACTGGTTGGACTGGCACGGGCTGGTATGCTACTGGAGCAACAGGGACCGCAGGTGCAACAGGTTGGTGCGCTACTGAGGAAACTGGAGCAACTGGTGCAACTGGTTGGGCTGGAATCGCTTGCTTAGGATTAGGGATTGGCGCAATAGCCTTTCTTACCCTTAGAGCGGATTGTGAACGTGGCGGACCCTTTGGTTTGGGGCTCATTGAAGGTCCTGCTGGAGGTCCTGAACGTGGTGGCCCTCCCATGCCTGAAGGGGCCGAAAGAGGCGGTACTGCTGCTTGTGGAGGCCCAGCATTTGGAGGGGCAGATGGACTGCCCCCGAAATGTGGACGGGAAGTAGGAACTGGGCTGCTCGGTGCTTGTCTTTGTGCTTGTGGTTGAGCATAGGATTGCTGGTTATGATAGCCTTGATCTTGGTATTGGTATTGTTGCATTTCTTGTTGATATTGTTGTTGTTGCAACTCCCTTGTATCGGGAATCATCGTCGGTCTGTTTTGTTGTTGACGCCAATTTGCATCCCCCTCATTAGAAGATTCCATGGCATCACGCCATTCCTCTTCGTCCTCATCCCAATCATCATTACCCAAAGCATAGGCCTCCATGCCACCCCAGGCGATACCACCAAGGAACAACAATGGAGTTGAAGCGAGGGTCAGATAGAAACCATAAGAGGGTGAAAAGTACTCGTCAGGATTTTCAATTTCATCGTTGACTTCAGGATACATGACTAACCATACCACAGCCCCGATTGCAATGGTAAGTACTGCTAAGACCATCAGCAGTGAAATTATCCAGCCAGGAATATATCCTGGAATTGCGATGAAGGCAAGAATTATTGCTAAACTTACAAGTATAATTCCACCAAGGAAAATCCAGTGCGCGGTATCTCCTGCAGCAATAATATCACAGGGGTCTTCGGAAACGCCTAGGCCGTCAGTATCTTCTTTTTCTGCATCACACCCCTTTAGAATCAAATTTCCTTCATCTTTATCGCCATAACTATACGAGTTTTCGTCATTTATTGTGTTACAATCGTCCTCATCAACTTCGACATCATATACCCAACAATACTCTCCTTCTGATACATCTTCCCAACCGTAAATTCCTCTTTCCTCTCTGATTGTAGATTCATCTTTGAAAATCATCATCACTATTTCATCGTCATTTCCCAAATCTTTATTTTCAGGGTGAAAATCTGCAGCCATCCAAGATTCATCAGCCAGCATGAAGCCAAACAGGGTACCCCCAACAGCGACTAAAACGAAGCCGATAAGGAAGGTTTTGAAATTGCTCACGCTAAACACCCCGCAGGTAGTTGCTACGCGATATTCGTCATCTTTTTTGATATCTCCGTTGTGTTTTTTTGCTACAGCCCAATAATATGGTTTTCTTCAAACAAGTTTTGTCAGGACGAAGTCTCAATGTTAGGTATGGAATCCCAAGCGTCTAGACTTGTTCAGGTGATTTTAGAGAGGTCATAGTCGCAATGTTGGGTGGACACTGAAGCGTAGGGTTGTTGAATGGAGCCTTGCACGCAGTCAATATGAAGCACAGCACAGGTAAGGCCTTGGGCATCCTGTTACTATGCTTTTTTGTTGGTTCATCCTTTTTGGCCGTAGTTTCTTCTAATGTTTCTGCCGAAGGCAAGGATTGGACGCATGGTGAAGAGGAATGGCTAACTCCACAAAAAAATAGATTGTACTTCTATGGCAGCGACACTTCAGATACCAATTTATCTCTTTTCAACCCTTTCCCTACTGATCCTGTTGGTAATCTGAGAGTTGGAGGTTCTGCAACTCCTATGACGGTTTTCGATTCAATCCAATCCCCCCCGCTGATTGAAGCAATTGATGCAGAAGTGAATATTTCTGGATTTATTCATGCAACAGCAAGTGATGTTCCGTTGTTTACCTGTGCTATTCAAGGTAGCGCAACCCAAATATTTCTGGATGTAAAGGCTGGTGGAGAAGTGGTTTATTCTAGTGAATCAGAATCCATTATTATTAGAGAAGGGTCGATGAGTAGGGCTCATAACTTCACATTTGATCGAACTCAAATTCACCTTAATCTGAGCGTTGGAGATGTCATAGAGGCCACATTATCCATTATGCATGACTGCACTGTGCCAATTGATTTATGGTGGAACGGAATTGTCCATGACGGCGGAATTATCCTTGAAGGAGATGTTCTCAAACCTGAAGCGCGTGTACTTTACGATGACCTCGGCTTCGCCCATGTTGACTTCGTTGCCTTAGGGCCTTGGGGGATGGAAGGATATAGGAGCATAACTGTAGAGGTTTGGGGGCCACTTGATTCAGATGATGGAAGGCCTATGGATAGAGAATCTATTCTTGCAATATTCACTGGCCCTCAGGATATCCGTAGCGTCGAAGAGTCTCGGACCGCTTATACATATGTGACTCCAAAATTAGGTAAAGGGCATTATTTGATTCAATTTTGCATGAAAACAAATGATGGATACTATACTACTAAGGTCGGTGAATGTCATTTCAAAGGTTGGCTACATATTGTGGATAATGAGGTAGAAGAAGATGGTTTTAATGCGATATATTGGTTAGCACCAACGGCATTTCTTTCTGTCTTGCTTTGGTTAGGTTGGAATGTGAAACAATCGATTATTCTTCCTGCACCTTTGATGGTATTGATGCTGGTAATGTCCCTACTTTTGATACCCCTTACTTCCCAAATGCCTAACCTCGGGGAGTCCGATGAGCGCATAGAAAGTGATTGGCCGATACCACAGTTTGTTCTGAATACCGCAGGTAACAATAGTAGTGCAATGTCTTTGGATAGCCTATTGATGGATAAAGAAGCAACTTTGATTGCGGTTAGTATCGTAGGTTCTCCAAATGCGTATTCTCATCTATCAGTTCTTGAAATGGTTCAGGATAAACTATCTGAGCGGATGAGCGTTGCTATGCTGATTACTGGAGATGATGTTGCACCCTTTGAATTAGAAACCCTCAATGAAAAAGTAGATGGTAAATGGGCGGTAATGATCGATGAACACGATGGAGGTGTCGCAGCCAATCTGCCTACTGGTATGGCTGATGGCTTAATCCTCATCGATAGTTCCGGTCATGTAGCATGGTGGTCTGAAGGGAGTACTACTCTCGAAGATGTTGAAGTAGCACTTGATGATATTTCAGAAGGCTCTGGTAGTGGCCCAATGATGCTAATTGCTCTGCTTTGGACTGCATTTTTCCCGCTAATTTTAATTTCCTTACCAACTAGTGATTGGCAACGTCCAGAAGAACCATTACCACCTGGTGCAAATTGGGGTGGAACTATTCTTACGGCTGGTTTTGGCTTCACAGTTTTTGCCTTACCCGTAGCAATTCTTGGAATGACGGGGTTAAGTGGGGAGGCTTGGTATCTCGTCCAGTTAGGAATCGCTGGTTATTTGATTTACCAAGCGGTTGCAACAATGGTTTGGGGTTGCTCCCCAGAGGTCAAGTTACTTGGAAATCAACTCTATGGGTTTTCTCCACGCATCTACCGGCTTTGGAAACCTAAAGAAGAATTTCTTCTCGAATTCCAACTAGGTTTATGGGTTGGGTTGATTTCTTGGATGACATCACCGATGTTGATTCCTCAAATAATTTCGACCCCATTAATGACCAGTGGTTATGGGATAAGCATGGGATTACTTATGCTGGTTGGCTGCATAATAACTTCTGGCACAGTAGTATTGGTTGCTAGGATGATCTCATCGATGGCAGGTAGAGTGTCGGTACTCTTTGGAAAACATGGAAGAGCAGATTTGATCAAGGTATACGGCGTAATCATGCTTCCATTGTCCTTGTGGATGATGATGTCTGTATTCTTAGATGCTCAAAATATTGGCTTCTTTTAATAACCGGCTCCTTCAATACCCTTGACGTTATTGATTCCTCTTCATGGTCAACGAAGTGAAGCAACAAGCACGAAATTGGGTACCCGTTTGGAGTGCAAGTAGAAGTCGTTGGATTCAATCTTGTCCTCGCCGCTATTTACTACAATATGTTGCAGGAAGAGGTGGCCGTCAGGCGCTAGATAGGCCACGCCGATGGTTATGGAAACAAGGCCGCTGGGCTCCAGCAAATGAATTACTGAACCGTGCAGTAAAGGACACTTTGAGGGCTTGGATGCTCGATGCTCATGCCGGTGTTTTATGGTCCGTCAATACAGCTCATTCCGAGATGGAACGGCGCTTCCATCGTAGTATTTCTTCCCAACAAAATGAGATGGCAAGATTGCAAAGTCGACTACAAAGACCAACTGCTCTATACAGAACCCCAACTCCTGATTCTATCGCAAGACTACTCGAATATGGTGATTTAATCCTTCGTCGGGCTGTAAATCATCCATTGATTGGTGAATTACTTTCTTGCAGATTTTCGGGAGAATGGCAACCTCTTGACCCGTTTGAATTATCGAGAACTGAAGAAGGTCTTGCCTATTTGACTCCTGATTTAATTATCAAGGGTCCACAACGCTGGGTACTGATTCGACTATTGAGTGATTCTTGGAAGCATCTTCCTGATGCAGCGAGAGAAGTTGAACTTCTCGGAATGGTTGAATGGGCACTTGAAGAACCGACCTTGCCTGATAGTGAAGAATCCTACGAAATTGCTCGTATTTCACATTCAAAGAAAAAAGGCTGGAGAACTTGGCGACGGGCAGTAAAAAAGAATGATACAGAGATACTGCGAAAAATGATGCGCTCAGATATTTCGGCGGCTAAGACTTTAGTGCGTAGTGCTGGGCCTATGCTAGACCTCGAAAGAATCCCTCTTGCTGAAAAAAAATGGCGCTGCAAAGACTGTGGGTTTCGATTCACATGCCCAGGTGGGAAAGATATGGAAAACGCAAAGATACAGCAATCCGCAGCCGAAAAAGCATATGTTCATTCAAAGGCGAGATACTAGGTCACGAAGAACCGATAAAGGTTCTTCAGCCTTAGTTACTCCACTTGCTAGCAGCACTCCAGAGGTTCCCAATTTGATTGCAGTTGAAACATCCTGCCCATTCTTTACTCCTGCTCCACAAAGAGTTACAACTTGTGGGTTCACCGTATTCACTAGACTAACTGTATCTGATACAATTGCTGGATCAGCACTGGTTACCGAGATATCTCCGCCGATTAATTCGGGAGGTTCAACTGCAATCATTGTTGGAGAAAGTGCTGCTAAAGCCTTTGCTTCATCTAAATCGGCAGCACAAGCGCATACTGGAAACTCTGTAGGAAGTTGGGAAATCAATTCTTTTACGTGCTCAATTGAAACCTTGTGCTCTGCATGATTGATTATTGTTCCAGTTGCTCCATGCTCAATTGCAGTTGAAGGATGTAACCAACCGGTGTTGGAGCCAAATCCAACTGGGTCAAGATGTTGGGTCCAAACACTAAGAGTAGGTGCGGCTGCAATAACTGATGCCAAATCGAATGCACTAACGACAGCAACGAGTTCGCAAGTCTCGACTTCAGTGTTGACTACTTCCATCGCCTTTGCTAATTCAACAGCGGCAAGGCCATGTGCGGATTCATAAGTTTTGAAATTGACTACAATCAACGGTTTGGGCATAGACCTGCGCCGAGGTTCCGATTATTCAATCTGAGGGCGGCCAAGTTCCTCCACGCAGACTTGTTTTAGGAGGTACATTTCCATCATGGCCGACTATTACGCCATTCAACGAACATTTTTCACCGATTGATGCATTGTTGCCAATCAAGCAGTTTTCTATTTTCGAGGCTCGGCCAATTGTTGCACCACTGAGGATTGAACTTCTAGCGAGGGAACAGTTTTCTTGGATTTCGACAGAATCTGAAATCATACACCCAACTTGGACATTTTTTGATGGTTTTGATGCAAACCAAGAACCATCTGCCACTCGACCAGCATAATGACGTGAATTATCGATCGCAACCTCTACTGCATCAAGCCATGAATCTGGAGTACCGGCATCGATAAAATAACCCTCAAATGGAAATCCACTCAACTCTCCTTGCTCTGCTAATAGCGGGAAAACTTCCCTCTCAATGCTGAATTTACCATCAGGCATCATGGCAAAGACTTCCTCCTCAAGAATATAGGAGCCAGCGTTGATTAAGTTGCTGAATACCTCCTCAGGCTTTGGTTTTTCCTTGAATTTAGTAATCATATTGTTATCATCCAAGCCAACGATTCCAAATCTGGTTGGGTCCTCAACCTCCCATAGTCCAAGTGTTCCTTGTACACTCTTTTGTTTATGTTGATTTAACATCGCGCCGACATCGAGTGATGATATTACGTCGCCATTAAAACAAGCAAAGGTTCCACTGACATGGTCCATACAATTCCTCAAAGCCCCACCTGTCCCTAATGGAACATCTTCAGGTACGATAACAACATCATAATCTAAATCTGCCTTTGAGAAGTATTCCCTCATTTGTGACACTTTGTATCCCGCAGCAATGATTACCTGGTCAACTAATTCAGTAGGCATTCCTGAAACTACTTGCTCTACCAAGGTCATATCCAATAAAGGAAGAAGAGGTTTGGGAATGGAGTTGGTCCAAGGCCTTAGACGGCTTCCAATGCCCCCAGCCAGAACCACTACCTGCATTGACATTGCCAGTGGGGGGTCTGACATGGTTCAAGTGACTTGTCACAAATTGATGTGATAAGGGCGCGATGTTCAAGGAGGAGTTATCGGTCGCAGGTTCGGCGAGAGACATGAACATTCATGAATACCAAGGAAAGGCGTTGTTTGCAAAACATGGAATCAGTGTACAACAGGGCGTTCACGCAACTTCAGTTGAAGATGCGGTTGCAGGATGGGATACGCTTGGCTCCAGTATTGTTGCTGTAAAATGTCAAATCCATGCAGGTGGGCGAGGAAAAGGCACTCTTATCGACCCTCAATCCCGCGAAATGGTGATGCAAGGAGGGGTTCATTTAGCCCGCTCTCGGGAAGATGTAGAATCACAGGCAAGCAAAATGCTGGGCAATGTCTTAGTCACTAAGCAAACTGGAGAAGAAGGTAAACTTGTCCAGAACTTATACATCGAGGCGGGTTGCTCTATTGCCCATGAATATTATCTCGCACTGTTGGTAGACAGAGAAGAAAAATCTGTTCTAATAATGGCATCAACCGAAGGCGGTATGGATATAGAAGAGGTTGCTGAGAATACTCCCGAATTACTTCATAAGATATGGGTGGACCCAAATGCTGGTCTACTTGGTTTCCAAATTGGGGATTTAGCAAGAAGGCTCGGACTTTCAAAAATGGCCTCTCGCTCATTCGCCAAGATGCTACGTGCGATGTATGGATTATTCGTCTCAAAAGATTGTGCTATGGTTGAAATCAACCCATTAGTGCGAACCGAAAATGAAGAAATCATTGCCCTTGATGCAAAAGTCAGCTTTGACGAAAACGCATTCTTCCGACACCCAGATATTTTCAGTGAAATGCGCGACCTCGCTGAAGAGGAAGAAACCGAAATTAAAGCCGAACAAGCCGGTTTATCATATGTTAAACTAGATGGGGAAATCGGTTGCTTAGTCAACGGGGCTGGCCTTGCAATGGCTACAATGGATGTTATCAAACTCTATGGTGGTGACCCTGCTAACTTCCTCGATGTCGGAGGGGGTGCTGATGAAGAGGCTGTAAAGACCGCCTTTGGAATTATTCTTGATGACCCCAATGTGAAAGGTATCATGGTCAATATATTCGGTGGCATCATGCGTTGCGATATCATCGCACGTGGAATAATAGCAGCAACTGAATCGTTAAGTCTCGAAGTTCCATTGGTAGTTCGATTATCTGGAACAAACTTCCAAGAAGGCCGAAATATTTTGAGTACAAGTAACCTTGATATCCATTCCGTTGAAACCTTAGCAGAAGGTGCTCAAAAAATAGTTCAACTAATCGGAGGTGATGAGTGATGGCAATTTGGATTGAAGAAAACGCAAAGGTTCTGGTGCAAGGAATTACTGGCAAGCAAGGAATGTTTCACGCTGAAATGATGATTGAGTATGGCACCAACATAGTCGGAGGAGTAACTCCTGGCAAAGGTGGCCAAGTTGTCTTGGACAACATCCCTGTGTTCGACAGCGTTTTGGATGCTGTAGAAACAACTGGTGCTGATGCAAGCGTGATCTATGTTCCGCCCCCATTTGCTGCTGAGGCGATAATGGAAGCCGCTGATGCATTCGACCGCAGTAAAGGAGAAGGCGTCGTCATTTGTATTACAGAAGGGATTCCAACCCTAGATATGGTCAAAGCAGTAGCCTATGTTAACGAGCGAGTTGGAGTTCGCCTCATTGGCCCAAATTGTCCCGGAATTATCACCCCTGGTGAAACCGGTGGTGCAAAAATTGGCATTATGCCAGGCCATATTCACGCCAAGGGTAGAATCGGTATTGTCTCTAAATCTGGAACATTGACATATGAGGCAGTTGCTCAAACAATGAGTATCGATGAAGGCCAATCAACTTGTGTTGGTATTGGCGGAGACCCAGTCAATGGAACTGGCTTTATCGATTGTCTAGCGGCCTTCGAAGCCGACCCTCAAACCGAAGCCATAGTCATGATCGGAGAAATTGGTGGAACTGCAGAAGAAGACGCAGCACAGTGGGCCGATGAAAATGTAAGCAAGCCAATTGTAGGTTTCGTAGCCGGCGCAACAGCTCCTCCAGGTAAGAGAATGGGGCATGCTGGTGCTATTATTTCAGGTGGAAAAGGGACAGCAGCGGATAAATTTGCAGCCTTCAAAGCAGCAGGAATTCATATTGCAAATGACCCATCTGAAATCGGACAAGTTTTACTCAATGCTTTGAAAGATGTTGGGCTTCGCTGATTCCAAAGTTATTTCTTAAAAATAACAATCAGCGTGGTGGGCCCTTTCTTGGAGGACCACCTTTCTTCGGGCCACCAGGGGGACCGCCTCCGCGACCAGGGGGGCCGCCTTGCTTTGGGCCACCAGGGGGACCGCCTCCGCGACCAGGGGGGCCGCCTTGCTTTGGGCCACCAGG
>JAAZXA010000057.1 GCA_014240385.1 Methanobacteriota archaeon
AAACAAGTCCTCGAGGTAGGATCTGGGCGCGGAGGAGGAGCCAGTTGGATAGCCAAGACCCACACTCCTGCCAAACTTACTGGAGTTGATTTCTCAGCCGAAGCAGTCGGCCATTGCAAGCGATGGTATGCCAATCAGACTAACCTTGAGTTCATCGAAGGTAATGCACAAGACTTGCCTTTTGAAAACGAATCCTTCGACGTTGTATACAATGTAGAATCGTCACACTGCTACGGTGATATGGGCGCATTTGTAGAGCAGGCATATCGCGTTCTCAAGCCAGGTGGGATGTTTTGTTGGACAGATCTCAGAGATGCCAAAACAATGGCTTCACTCCCAGCCTTGTTCGAATCAAAAGGATTCGAAATTGTTGAGTCGGCAGATGTTGTTCAAGAGGTTATCAGAGCCCTTGACGAAATTAACGAGACGAAGATGAAAGCAATTGAAGAAAAGGTGCCAAAATCTGTCCGTCGAAGTTTCGAAACATTTGCCGGAGTCAAAGGAACTCCCGTCTATGAGGGATTTGTTAGTGGCTCAATGGCCTATCACAGGCACTTGATGCGCAAGCCGTAATCACTGTGCAGGCCCTCTGGGAGGTCTGTTCAACCATTGTTTAGATTGAGATACGGATTGTTTAATCACTCAATTTTGTAATTCCACATGATTGTAGCCAATTTCTTGTTTCTTCTAAACTACCTTGGTGCTTAGCCTCTAAACCATCATCATTTGGAATGTATAATACAAATCCATCCCTGGCTCTTGTCAGTAATACGCGGTATGCATTTCTTCTCAATGACAAAGGGTCCTTGACAGGCACTCCTCTGGCATGGTTCTTCATCAGATGATTAGACCAAATTCCATCTCTTAACACGTAGTCTGTACCCCAACCCACCAAGCAGAAATCAAGTTCTAAGCCTTGAATTCCGAATTCAGTCATACATGTGTTTAGTTGGCAACCAGATCTAGGATGGTGTTGTTCAGCATTGAACCAAGCCCCCTTTCTGACATTCTTAGTAGACATGAAATCATTAGGAATCATCGGTGCAAGGGCCTTATCTCTTGAAGATGCAATCAGACCGTATCGCTTGTCTTTCATACCTTCATATCGATTCATGATATACGATTTGGCCTTTGCTAAATTATCTGTCCAATACATCCGAAAGCCCTCGGATTGGAGTTCTTTACCCATTTCAGATAATTTAGTTGAAGAAAGTTCTGTTTCACCAATTAATCCATCAACCCACTCGTGTACCTTTTCTGCAAAATGGCTTCGAAGAGTGACATCTAAACTCAAAAATTCTTCTGAATGTACTTTGATAGTTCCAGATTCAAAAGTGTTTGCAATTTTTGGCGGCGCATGAATTTCCCATCTATTGGGTTCGTTAGAACTTGCAACAGCATCAACCCATTGCTGAATTCCAGACTCTTCACCATCGTGAATTTCTTGTCCTGTTCCGATGAGTCCTACCACGACCGACCACTCTGGAATTCTTTCAGCCATATTGATGAAGAGATCAGGTTCACTACCAACAAATTCACCTTTATGTCCACGCTCAACCTTTTCTCTATCCCATGCTCTTTGTGCTTCGTCAAATATCAATACATGTTCATTGGGAACCCTATTACTTCCACGTTCTCCAAAATGATGTTTGACATATCCTCGAACGGGCGAACAAAATTTTTCGACTCTTTGCCTAAGGCATCCTGTAATACTTCAACGAGCGGGCCATTACCACTCAAAAAAACAGAAGTTATTGTTGGGTCTACGTATTCCTCAATACCTCCAGCACGCTTCATCAATCGTGGAATAGCCAAGGAAAGAGTTGATCGGTCATAAGAAAGTCTGATTCCGACTAAGGTTTTCCCTGCACCCGGGACACCACTCAACAGGATTAATTTTCTAGACCTTGTTTCAGCAGCATTTTTCAGAATGCGCATTGAGGTTTCTAGAGCCGGATCTGTCGCTGCTCTAGCCCTTCGAATATTGGGTAAATCTCCATCTTCGAACATTCTTCTTGCGGCTTCCACAAGAGTTGGCATTGGTTCGTAATCCCCACTCAAAAATTCATCACTATTGAGGGGGGTAGCCGACGATTTAGCAGTTATTTGTTGGAGTAATCCTGGCAGCAAATCAGGACCGCAAATTAGCACGTCATCCATTTCTTCCCAAGGGCCTCTTCTTTGTAATGGGACAAGTATTGCAATTACATCTCTATCTCTACACATTGAATGATAATGCCGTAAATCCCTAGCGTAAGCAGATGCCTGATCAAGGTCTTCTTGTTTTACGATTCCATAGCCCTTCAATTCCAAAACTACTACCAAACCATTGTCTAGGACGATTACATCGGGTCTTCGGCCTTGTTCCATAGGTAATGCGTATTCCAATACAGCACCATTATTCTCATCGGAACGTTCTCCAAGATAATGGCTCATTACCGCCTTAAGCTGAGGGATTGAATTTTGCCAAGCACGTATTTGGGAATCTCCTGCATCTTCAACAAATTCCTCAAGTGCTAAACGAATCTGTCGTGCTTCCTCATCGATGAATGCTGGAATCGTGCCTGACCATCCTGCAACTCCAGTGTCCATGTTGCTGCCTTTAGTTTTCAGAAATAAAATGATACCCTCATGGTATCCATTGAAATACCTGAAAATACCATTGTTTTATCTGGTTTGAATCAGAGGGTAATCAGTAATGCTCGAGGACTAATTCTGTTTGAGTCGATGTGATGTCACCGGGTGCGGTGAGCCACATTCGATCGAGTAAATCGCGAAGTGCGACCGTGTCATCGATGTGAACGATTCCAATCAAATCAGCGTCGCCAGAAATCTCGTAGACGCACTCGACGCCTTCCCATCCAGCGAACTCGCCAGCGAGGGTACCGATTTCAGTTCCTGGGCCTACCTTAATGCGAACAAGAGCAGTCAATCCGATGCCGGCTTCACGGATTGTGTACCCGCGTACAACTCCATCTTCTTCCATGCGCTTCATGCGTGTACGGACGGTTCTTTCAGTAACTCCAACCTTCTTCGCAATCTCTACGAAAGGCGCTCTGGCGGACTCGCGGAGGACGGCGAGAAT
>JAAZXA010000084.1 GCA_014240385.1 Methanobacteriota archaeon
GCTTCAATATGCCAATCACCCAAGTTAGGTGTGATACTTCCTGAGAGAATGTTGATTGCAGTTGATTTCCCCATCCCATTTTGCCCGAGTATACCGACCACTTGTTCTTCACGTGGTGCTGGTAGCCGGAAAAGTCGGAATCCATTCCTCCCGTAACGATGAATCATGTCAGACTTCAATTCTTCGGGTAGATTTTGAATTACTAATGCGTCAAATGGACATTTGTTTACGCAAATACCACAGCCAATGCAAAGTTGTTCTGAAATAATGGGCTTCTTTGTTTTCTCATGGAAAACGATGCATTCCTGGCCGTTGCGAACAGGTGGACAAAAGGCATGACATTGGTCGTCGCATTTCTTTGGTTGACATCTGTCATCAAGAAGAACTGCTACCCTCATTTACTCACCTCTATTCTTTTCGGCTTGGATTCATTGTTTCATGCTTACTGCTCCCATCCTATAAGATGGGCGTTTTCACTTACAGACGGAAAAACCGCTGCTTGGCATAAATGGCTGCTGCCAGAGTAACTTTCTCAACTTTTGAAAGTTTGATTTGACCGTGGAAGATATTTCCATCCCGTTTCTTGATCTTCTTCAATATTGAACCATAAAATGCCATCATCGCTGCTGGCGAATATCGAGCCTTGCGGTTCAGAAGAGGCAACAATTTGAGAGCCCGCTTGTGATAAGTTTCAATCTTCTCAATGAATTCAGCAGAGAAAGCGTGCCAGCGCTTGTCATTAGCCAAGTCTCCTGATAATTCACTGGGCTTGATTCCATGCCGTTCTAAATCTTCCAGAGGCAAGTAAACTCGATTTCGGCCAGCATCTTCAGCAACATCTCGCAAGATGTTTGTCATCTGCATGAAGATACCCCATGACTCAGCATATTTTACCGCCATAGGGTCATCATAATCGTATATCTCAATGCAGACAAGCCCAACAGTGGAAGCAACTCGGTAACAGTATTTGTACAGGTCATCGAATGTTCTGTAACGGTTAGTGTATAGATCATCTTCCATACCAGAAATCAAGTCATCAAGGTGTTCTCTTGGAACATTGAACCGTGAAACAGTGTCTTTCAGAGCCATGAAAATTGGATCTGTAGATGCGTGGCAATTGTAGGCGGTGGACAACTTTTTGCGGAAAAAGAACAGTTGGGCTAATTTGTCACGATATGTTGGTGCGTCTAACACACTTTTGTCTCCAGTCAACAGCTCAAGGCTTTCACGGTACTCTTTTGCCTCTGGGTCTTGAGCACCTTCACTACCTGGGAACACATCCACATAATCGCCATCGGCGATGTCATCTGCTCGGCGGCAGAATGCGTAATATGCACACATTGCCTTACGTTGTTCATCTGGCAGATATTTGAACGAGTGGTAGAAGTTACCCGCTTCTTTACGAGTTAGAAGTTCACAATATGCATACGCTGCGTCCATCATTTCTTGAGGGACTGTTTCTTCTTCCCAAATTGGTGCCTCAATGTGAGCAAAAGGATTGACTAACTCCGTTTCAAAATCTAGACCTGCCATGAAAGAGGGGATTTCTTTCAACAAATCGATTGCTGTTATACTGACCGCTTTTACAGCCTCACGAGAGATTTCAACTGCTGAACGAATCTGTTCTAATCTCTCTTGCTGATTAGAGTTCAGTTCACTTTCAGAGGCACCATCAAAGATGTGCGAATCACCGATGTTCGCTGTTTCCGACATACGCCTCGTTGATAGTGTGTTTATCATCTCTTAATGAACCCAACGGCCCTAAGGGCCGAACACATTGATTGGAGTAGTTCAAGGTGAACCTCCGTTTGAAAAGAGATTAATACCGGGGCAAGAACAGGTTACTAACAGGTCAAGTGGAGGTGGAGTCATGGCTAAATTAATCAGTCCAGAGATTGACTCTCTGCTTGAGCAAACCTCACGTTCTTTCTATCTAACTTTGAAGGTTTTACCAACAAAGATTCGCGGTCAAATTGGTTTGCTCTACCTGTTGGCGAGATTGGCGGACACGATTGCAGATTCTGCTAGCGGGAATACCAACCAATTAATTGACAATATTAGGGAATACAACGAGTATGCTCAAGGCAATCGAGATGACTCCCCAAATCTGAGCGATTTAGCACAACTTCAGACTAATCCTGACGAGGCAAAATTACTAGAAAAAGTTAGTGAAGTTGTTAGTTCTTTAGAGCGATTTTCAGACGCTGATCAGAAAATAATCA
>JAAZXA010000037.1 GCA_014240385.1 Methanobacteriota archaeon
AAGACTAATTCTGCTATTATCGAGCGCCCTTACAATTGGAGAAACATTGATGAAGGGAAATTCAATCATCTCAGAATTTCCAAAATTCAACTGCACCGTGATATTCTGATATTCTTCTAATTGTGCCTCATTATCAAGATTAAAATCATCAGAAGCCGCACGCCAATAGAATAAAGTCAATTCATCACCGAGGAAAAACTCATCCTCAATTAATAATCCCAGAGCAAGTGGGATGCTCTTGTCCCAAATATGGCCATCGGCAGGTTGGTCTTCACCAGTAGTCAAGGCGTAAAGAGTGCCAAGCGTTGGGCCCTTTGTATCATGAATAAATATGGTGCCATTCAATGCAGTTGTTGCATCTTCTACTATCCCTGATGGTAAATCAGTTGGACCTGCATGTTTGAGGTGAGTGCTCAAATTAACAAGTTGTCCATCTACAAGTCCAGATTGTGGAAGATTGATTGTTGTACCCCAATTTCCTTCAACTACTTCGATTGAATATTGTTGGGTAAAGTTTCCTTGATTCATCAAAACTTCTACTTCGGCTCCATCGACCCAAGAATCAACAGAACCTTGGAATCGCATCTGACCTGAAATATCGATAGATGAAGATGCCATGACTGGCCATGGGTAATGTGAATCAAGTGGGTCTGCAATATCCCTACCATATTGGTCGGTAATTTCCAAATTTATTATCTCAAGGTCATTTTCAACCGCATTTCCAACTGTCAGGCCAATCGTCTTGACGGCTGGACCGAGTTGATTTCCTGCAGCATCATGTGCCTCAGTCATGAAGTGAATAATTGGTTGGTCATCCCATAGCCATCTAGTCGAGAATACCCAATCGATTCTCCATTTATTACCGATTTGGGTGATGGTTGTATTCGCCATGTCCCAATCGACTAGCCCTTGACCACGCAGTTGGGAGAAGCCTGTGGCGCTAGTATGCGGGTTTGTCAGGCTAAGGGTGACTGAGGCTTCATCAGGGTCTCGGCTTGGGCTCATCCGTAGGTCATAAGAAACAAAAGTCTCTGAATCATAATGCTCGTGAATGGTGCTTACAATGTATTTGCTTCCATCAGGAACCATTGCTTCAGGTGCTGAAATCACGTCATTCTGAATTAGATAATACCATTCAATGGCGCCATCGAGGCTAACACTGCCTCTGTCAGCGCTGAAGTTCACTGGAATGTCGATGATGCTGTTATTCTGTTCAATTGACCATTGTTGCATCTTTGAAGATAATTCATCTGTGTATAGACTAACATTCTGTACCAAGTCATAGACGAACATTAGGCGATGGATTTCGATGCGCCAGTGGCCGCTTACATTGTAGAAGAAATTGTATTCTTGAAAAGTTGTGGCTTGGGGAAGGGAGAGATTGACAGTATCGCCGTTCATATGTATACTACCCCACCAGTTGATTCCTGATATGGGTCCACCGCCATGGCCTTGACCCTGTCCCGAACCATCTACCTCAAAAGTTGCTGATGAAATTTCCGAACTACTTCCGAGCTGAGTGAATAAATATGAGTTGGAAAACGAAGATACTATCGCAGATTTGGGTATCAGCATTGTCAATTTTAAAGAGGTATTTGTCAGTTCAAAGGTAGCAGTTTGCGAATTTAGATTTAGGCGCTGGGTTTGGTTTTCTGAAGTAATATCTGCATGAGTCATGTAAGTTTGGAATCCATATTTCCCAATATGAGGCATTCTGCTAGGCCAAGCCCATTCTTCTGTAGTGTCGTCTCCAACATCTATTGAGGGATTATCAGCGAAGCCAACAAATCTTGAGCGTACATCAAATGACTTAATCCATCCATTATTCAACAAGGTGACTCCAAGGTGAATGGACCCCGTTCCTTCTCCTCTGTAAACGTAAATAATAGTTGGAGAATTAATTAATTGAGAATTAATGTATACCGATGAGCAATCACACCTGATCTCATATTCTTGAATTGGTCTATGTTCCTGAAAGGAGTATCCAGAAAAAATGGCATTTGAACCTGATGCTTGCCACCTGTCATTTGTTTCATCCCACTGGAATTCATCTTCGTCTGCGGCGGTGAAAAACCAATTATCCCCAATCGACTCCTTAGTTAGGTGCACATCCGCTCCCAAAGTAACCTTGTCAATTATCGGAGTCTTGTAGGGGTCACTTGTATTGAGATTGATTCTAACCTTGATACTTGGATATTTTGTCCAATTTAGAGATTGTAAATTCAAAGGAAGGCTCTGATTCTCCAAAATTATCACACCAGTTGATGAAAGCACCGAAGCACTAACCCCTGTGCCCGAAGGTATGCTGCCGCGCACATCGAGTAACCCATATCCGAAATCATCTGCTTCAATTAGTGGACTTGTCCAATTTCCTGAACTTTCAAAGTAGTCTACTTCTAGGCCAACATCATCGATATACCAGCCCCATTCTTCCATGTATTGGTCCGAAAAGAAGGAAAATCTGAACTTGACATCTTGGCCAGACAAGTATGAAACATCGGCTCTTTCAGTGTTAAATGGGTGATTATTGAAACAACCAGATGGAACATTTGAGCCATCGAATATGCCTTTCATGTAAAATGGAGATTGAGGATTAACAGTTGAATTTGTATCGTAAAAACCACTAACATTTTGGCCAAAATGCGACCACGTAATGCCGTTATCAGTTGATAGATAGACGGCCCCTCCATCCCAATTTGGTTCTGCACACATCCAATTTGCAAAAGTTAAACGGGCGGTTGCATTTTCTGGAATATGCATTAATGGTGTAATTAGATGAGTCCACATATTTGCTACATATTTGCTTCCTAGTTCAGTACCTGCTCCTATTTGTCCACTAGTGAATCCGGGCATCGGACCCACTCCTGAATATTGACCAAAAGTCCAGCCACGTGTTCCAGTTTCTACTTCAATTTCCCAATTCTTTGGCCAGTGTGGTGAATCCTCGAATCCATAGGCGTCGAAAGTTGGCCCATTATGCCCATAATTTGTGACATGTTGCCATTGATGGGAATTATTGTTAAGTGAAGTTGGAGTGATGCTGTTATTGCTTGTGAAATTATCCAATAGTTTCCATTGATGCCCATTCTGAAGGCGATTTGAATGTAGGATGATATCGTCGATGAAGATTCCTTCCCAACCGCTTATCCCGTAGCCTCCGTTTACTTGGCTATCGGTTTGAATGCTAAGTCTGAACCATACTTGGCTATTATTTGCAAAACCACTGAGAATTGGGATGAGTATTCGCTTGAAGCCATTTGATTCTGCATAATACCAAATTCCATCTATCATGATGCCATTCCCTGGGATTCCAGGTGGGGCAAATACCAATGTCCAGTTTGTACCGTCAAGGCTGCCTTCGATGATAAGATTGTCATTTGCGTTTCCTTCTAGGTCCCAATCCGCCCAGATTTCTAATTCTAATGGGTTGCTCATGTTACTGGTATTTGCTTCGATAACCATGGCGCTGTTGAGATTAGGTGCATAGGCGCCATTGAGGTTCCCGTGGAACCAAGAGTTAGTGGGCTCTCCACTATTGGTCAAGTTGAGGGCATCGATGAACCACCCTGGTCTTTCTTGACTTTGTGCGCTGATGTTAAGATCGAAACGGAATGAAATAGTTGTAGAGTTTTTTAGAGTGTCAATTCCTAATTTGTCATCGATGGAGATGTCAATTGTGCTCCAGTTACTATCACTTCTACCAACAAAAGAAGTTAGTTCCTGCCATTGTCCTGTGTCGAGTTGTGCGTATATTGTTGCTACGTCAGTGCTATCAACATTCAACCAATGCTGCAAGTGAAGACTCAGATTATTAACAACTTGAGGTAAATCCCATGCTTCTGATAACAAGGAAAGATTACTGCCAGCCGCTAATCCACCTGCTGTTGTTGCGGCAGCCAGCAATTGCCCTTCTGGGACGCTACTCGGTATTGAGCCGTTGGCTGGGTCAAGGCTGATATTGCTGACGAACCAAGTCTCGGAAGTGAAACCAGTGAATTGTAATGCCAATGATTCGAGGTCATCAACCCAGCCTACATCGCTATCAGGAGCAAGGCTGAGGCTATTTCCAAAATGGGATAGTGAAGTTGCACCGGTTGCTCCTAAGTTCAGACTGTGATTAACCGCCCCAGCCTCAAACCATGTGCCATTCCCCCCATCCATCTCCCAATTATCGCTAACGTTCATCCAGCCATTGTCTAGGGTGGCATTTGCAGGAATTGTAAAGGCACTACTACTAACGTTGACGCTGTTTTTATCTGTAGTTGAATTTGCACCAATCGGGTCAAGCCCATTGTAGTTTGAATGATTAGAAGAGACGTTAGCAAATGGAAACATTGTGGAGAGCAATAACAGCAGAACAAGCCCGGTGGCTCGGCCAGCAAGTCTCCTTTGCATTGTTATTCCCATTAGGTGGGGCCGCATCAGATGTATTGAAGGCTCTTAATCCATGATTGGCTTGCACTGCCATCTGTGCGAGCATTGAAGAGATGGCCGCGATGGAGGGGGAGTGGACCCCATGGTGGATGACGCAGATAAGACTCGCCGCCTCGATTCGAGTAAGGCAAAGTCGATGGAGGAAGAGTTGTACGCAACCCTACGTCAACAAGTTGAACGTCTACATCCTGTGCAATTACCGATGACTGATTTTTGGCAGAGAAGCGGGGCATTACTTGACCATATCGAAGGGGAACTGAATAGCGCTGTAAAGAATGAAGGCCACACCTTACGCTCACATACAGCAAGCCGAAGACAGGCTAATGTCAGGAGAGTAATGACTGAACTTGCTCGTAAACGCCTTGTTTCCATGCTTAATCATGCTGTCTCTTCAACATTGGGTCCAGAAGGTGAGGCTAGTTCTGCAATTCCTGCAATTGATTGGAATAGGCATGACCCAGCCGAACAGAAGTTTCACAATCAATGTGTTAGACTAGTTGAATCATTTATGGCTGATGTAAATTGGTCGGAAATGCAGAAAGGTGCTGGAGTCGCTCGTTCAATTCCTAAACTACCGAGTGGTACAAAACAACTGGATGCCTTTGTTGAGAAACCTGGCGGCCTAACTGGCCGAGGACCACCTCCGGTAGATATCTTGATGGCTGAAGAAAAAGAAATTGAAATTCACGAAATGGATGAGGAAGAAAGAATCTCCCAAATCGAAGCATACCCTGAAATGATGGAAATGGCAAATCAGCAAATTGTTGAAGAAAAGGTCGAGACTATTATTGAAGAAAAGGAGATTGCTTCAGCGCCAAAAAAATCAATGACACTTGATGACTTAATTCAAACAGGATCGAATAAGATAAATCCAATTGAAGAAGAAGTAGTGTTGCAAGAAGAAAGTATTTCACAAACTATTGAGTTACTTCGAATTAGAATAATCGAATCATCGGATGAGCCGATAATGACAAGCGATGGAGAATTAAACCTTGAAGTCGGTGATGTTCACCAATTGGATCAAGTTATGGCTAACTATCTCATCAACAGTGGTGTTGCAGAAGCTGCACCTCTATGAAAAAAAATCGGAATTATTTCCAAACACTCAATTCGCATGGCGAAGAGATAACTCGATGCTGACTGTATCAGGGATTGGAATGCTTGCGACCTTGCGCAGAGCAGTCTCGTCCTTTCCAGTACTGAGTTTCATCTCAAGAAGACGCTTGTGAACTCTCATCTCCCAATGATCGAAAGTTTCGCAACCCTCTCCATCTGGACTCTTACGGCATGGAACAACCAGTCTGCGAGTTGGCAATGGGATAGGACCACGTAGGTCAATTCCACCTTGGTCGCAAATGGCCTTGATTTGACCACAGACATAGTCGATATCGCGGTGATTCTCACCTGTTAATTTGATGATTGTAACGCCTGCCATTAGAATTCGCCCCTTTATTCTCCCACTATCATGTTAGATCGATTCATTTTTTCTCGATCTTCATGCAGACACCAGCAGCGACGGTCTTACCCATGTCGCGGATAGCGAAGCGGGACAACTCCGGGAAGACGTCCATCTGTTCGATTGCCATTGGCTTGGTCGGCTGGAAACGAATTAGACATGCGTCGCCAGTCTTGAGGAAGGAAGGGTTGGCTTCCTTGCCAGATTTGTTAGTCTTCTCAAGTAACTCTAGGAAACGTACTGCTACCTGAGCTGTATGAGCGTGGAATACTGGAGAGTATCCAACTGAAACTGCCTTAGGGATATCCATCAACTGGATTTGGCCGACGAAGGTCTCGTCGTGGCGGACGAACATTGGCTCGCTATCGCCGTATCCTGCAACATCGCCACGGCGGATGTCGGTTGCTGCTAATCCACGTACGTTGAATCCAACGTTATCTCCAGGCTCTGCCTTTGCGACGTTTGTGTGGTGCATCTCGATAGACTTGACTTCAGCACTCTGTTGGCTTGGGTTGAAGACAACTGTCTTTCCAGCATGGAGGATACCTGTTTCAATCTTGCCGACTGGTACTGTTCCGATTCCACTGATTTTGTAAACATCCTGAATTGGCAAGCGAAGAGGCTTGTCAAGAGGCTTTGGTGGCATTTCCACCTTGTCGATTGCTTCAAAAAGAGTTGGTCCGCTGTACCAAGGAGTATTGTCTGACTTTTTGTAGACGTTATCTCCTAGGAGAGATGAACCTGGAATCATTGGTATGTTTGTTGGGTTGAATCCTGCCATCTTCAATAGTTGGCCGACTTCATCGCAAGTCTTCTTGTACTTATCTTCTGCCCAGTCAACACCGGAAATATCCATCTTGTTGACTTGAACAATAAGTTCCTTGACACCGAGAACACGAGCTAAGAAAGCGTGTTCCTTGGTTTGGGCGTTAACTCCGTCGTTTGCTGCACAGAGTAGAACTGCTGCATCTGCTTGACTAGCGCCTGTAATCATGTTCTTGACGAAATCTCGGTGGCCAGGAGCATCGATGACAGTCCAATAATAATTTGGAGTGAAGAATTCTTTGTGTGCAACGTCGATTGTGATTCCACGCTCGCGCTCTTCTTTCAATCCATCCATAACGTATGCAAGACCGAATCCAGCCTTTCCTTGCTCCGCAGCCAACTTTTCGTTCTTCTCGACAACGTGTTCTTCGATATGCCCACTATCTAGTAGTAGGCGTCCTACGGTCGTCGATTTTCCATGGTCAACGTGACCGATGAAAACGATATTCAAATGCGGCTTGCTCTTATCTTCCCACTGAGAACCCATGTTATTCACTCCTTGGTTGCGAGCCAGCCGACCGGACCTCCCTTTATGAAGACCGCGACGCGCTAATTGAGACCTATTGCCCAAGTCTGTATTGACCCGAAGGCATAATTCCTTAGAACCTCCACTCTCACGGGCCTATTGATGCCAGCAGGTTCCTTCACCAGAATTGGCGGTGGCGGGGGTTTTTGGGGAGACCAAGTTTTTGCTCCAATCGACCTTTTAGTAGGTGAGGAACTTGATTATCTGACTATGGACTATCTCGCTGAAGTGACTATGTCTATAATGGCGAAACAGAAAGTTAGGGATGAAAATAAAGGTTGGGCAACCGACTTGGTGGACTGGTTGAAAGCCGGTGGTATCTCTTTACTACATGAAAAGAAAACTCGTTTGGTAACTAACGCCGGAGGGGGAAATCCCCTCGCTTGTGCGGAAGCGGTGCTGGCATTAGCCTGTGAAATTGGCTGGAGTGATTGTAGAATTGCCATGGTCAACGGAGACGATGTCTTACCGTTAGTTGAGGATGTCCTTTCAGGTGGTAGTCTTGTAGATCATATGAGTACTGGCCAACCTCTTTCAGAAATTGCAGGGGATTTAGTTTCTGCAAATGCATATGTCGGTTCAGGGGCTATTGCTCGTGCCCTTGAGAATGGGGCGGATATCGTAGTAACTGGAAGGGTTGCTGATGCCAGTCTAATAGTTGGTAGCATGTTACATTCAGAAGGCTGGGCAAAACATGCATTGGAAGAAGGGATGGAAATTTTCACTCCAGTCTCAGAATGGGCACCAAAGAGTGTCAAGAAACCTTTGGATGTATTAGCGGGTTGGACATTAGCAGGCCATCTAATTGAATGCGGTGCCCAAGTTAGCGGTGGAAATTCCAGTGATTGGGAAATTGTGCCAGATCTTGCAGAACTCGGTTATCCAATTGCAGAAATAAACGGTGATGGTCGTTGCATTATCACCAAATCAGAAGGCACTGGCGGTAGGGTTAGCCGAAGAATAGTAGCCGAACAAATGCTCTATGAAATTGGCGACCCGCAGGCCTACATGACACCTGACGTAGTCGTCGACATTTCCAATACTACTCTAAAAGAAGTCTCAAAGGACCGAGTTTTGGTATCTAAAACCAAAGGTAAACCGGCACCTCCAACTCTCAAAGTCTCAGCAAGTTATAGAGACGGCTGGTTCGCTGCTTCCGACTTAGTCATTCCTGGACCAGATGCCATTAGTAGAGCAGAAAAGACAGATTCAATTCTTAAAGAACGGTTATCTGACCTTAGCGGTCTTGAAATTTATACGGAATATTTCGGAGCCGGAGCATCCTTGCCGATTGGACTCGCTCATCTCAAGAAGGAACCTACCGAAATTCTCATTCGATGGGCTGCCAAAAGCCCAATGCGTTCAGAAATAATTGAATTCACTAGAGCAATAGCACCTCTCGTTCTGACGGGACCTGCTGGTGTTGCCGGATATTCTGCCAGAATGAGGCCGCGTGAACAGTTGCGTTTCTTCCCATTCTTATTAGAACGGGAATTGGTGGAATTAAGGGTTACTATCACAATGATGCAAACTCTGAGAACTCGCCTACAAGAGATGGACCCCTTAATCGATACGGTGCTAACTAGAATACAGAAAATTGCCGATGGGGAGCCCGAAGGCTTGTGGCGACGCAGGGTGGCACGCCGAGTTATGAAGAGACTTCAGAAGCCGACTACTACTGATAAATGAGGTAGTCTCATGGTTCTTGAACGAGTAAAGTTGTCGACAATTGCTCATGGTAGAAGCGGCGACAAGGGTGACATGGTGAATATTGCATTGATTGCTCACCGAAAAGAATGGATGCAGTTTCTAGTGGACTGTATTACTCCTGAATGGTTAGCAGAAATGTTTGCTGATATGGTCACGGGTCATATTGAGGTTCACCCTGTCCCAGGAGTTGGTGGAATCAATTGTTTGTTACATGGAGCCTTACAGGGTGGTGGAACAATCGCTCTGCGAAAAGATGCTCAAGGCAAAATGATGGGGCAAGTTTTGTTACAGGCGGACATTGAAATCGATGGAAAACTAGCCCGAAAGTTGAAAGTACCCTTGGGATAAAAATTCACTTGTACTGGATTTCTATCGACAATGAAACATCGTCTGCATCAGTAGCTTTGCCATTAATAATCTTGATTTCCCAATCCCCGTCCTCGTAGGAATCGATAACATAGGAAGTCACTTGTAGAGTTATACACTGATAATCTTCGCCAACATTGCAACCTTGTCCCCTTTCAGAAGCTGTAGTGTTAACTATCTCCTCTCCAGTTTCATTGAACATGTGGATATCCAATACATTATCACCCGAACCAACAACCCAATCATCATCTTTTGTTGGATAGATTAGTAAAATATCCACCTTCTTGATTTTGTTATTTGTGTCTCTATCGTAATGGAGGGTTGTCTCAAAAACTAATTCACCGTTATCAGTTTGATTTCCATTAACGTGTAATTCTTGCCAATCTCCCTTGTATTGTACATGAACCATTATTTGTTGTTGGGCAGAATGG
>JAAZXA010000085.1 GCA_014240385.1 Methanobacteriota archaeon
GCTCGTCATCTCCACCCAGACAACCCGCGAACGCAGCCGCGAGCATACTGAGAGTCATCAACATTGCAGTCATTTTCTTATCTAACATTGCTATTCTCACGTTCCTTAGCCCTCGGACGACGATTCCTATTTGTTATAGTATTTCGCAAATCCGTGCAGTAATACACCTGATTGAATATAGTATGAAAAAATAATGTTGGATAGAAAAAAGTGCCGTACTACTAGACATTAGGTCGGATTATGTAATTTTTAGGTCTGTTTTTTACTGAATTAAGTCCTTAATTCCTTCTGACGATAAAATAATTAATTTCGACTAGTTATATAACATTCAAAACAACTGATTATCTGAAAAAATAATGACCCTGAGGCACCGATTGAATGATGAAGTGGATGCCTTGGGTCATAACGTGGCAGACACCCCAATGGACTATGCCGGAAGTGGTGTCGATATCGATGCCGAAGGTGTCGCTATTGCAAGTCTAATCGGGGCGTTGAGTAAGTCTGTTAGAGCTCCCGGTACGAAAGGAGCACCCGTTCCACTTCCTGGTGGGTTTGGAGGAATTATTGAATTCGGTGATTCCCGACTGGCTTTGGCTACGGACGGAGTTGGCTCTAAACTACAACTGGCCAACAGTCTATGCAGGTACGGAGGAGTTGGAATCGATTGTGTTGCAATGAATGTCAACGATCTTCTCTGTGTAGGTGCAGAACCAATTGCCTTCGTCGATTATATCGCTGTCCCGAAAACAGACCCTGAAACTCACGCAGTAATTGGAGCCTCACTAGCAGAGGCTTGTCGTCGCGCGAGGATTACTTTGGCAGGAGGTGAGACCGCAACTTTGCCTGGAATTGTTAGTGAATTAGATCTCTCAGGAACTGCACTAGGTTGGTTCCCTGCAGGTGAGGCAATTACTGGTGAGGGGTTGAAGGCAGGTGATGTCATAATCGGTTTGCCTAGTAGCGGAGTTCATTCAAATGGCTACACACTCCTCAGAGCTGTGGTAGAAAAATCAGGGGTCGCCTTGAGTGACCTCGCCCCATTCAATCCAGATCATTTTGGGCGTGAGATAGAGCAAACAGGCGAGGGCGGTGTGACTCTTGGTGAGGTTCTTCTCAATCCGACTCGAATCTATGTTGACCCTCTCATCGATTTGATTACTGCCTGTCGAGAAGGCACTGGCCCTTGCAAATCGAGCGATTTGAAAGCCATAGCACACATCACAGGAGGGGGATTGTCGAATCTATTGCGGTTGCATGATTCTCTTGGTTGGCATATTGAAAAACCACTCTCCATCCCGCCGGAATTCACATGGATTGCAGAAACCGGACCTGTTGATACTCTGGAAATGCATCGAGTCTTCAATATGGGTATGGGAATGACGTTGGCGGTTAGTCCAGAATTGGCAGAAAGTGTTGAATCATGGTTAGCGGAACGATTGCCTGGGACCCGCTGTGTTGGTTACTTGACCGATGAAGGTCATCGTGTGACACATGCTGATTCAAGAGTGGTATTCGAGCATTATTGAGAGTCGTCAAGCCCTTGAGTGATGAGCGATTCGGACATTTGTGACTGAGGCTGAGCCCGACGGATGGCCGGGTGTTGTACATAGAGAAGGAAGGACTCTGACTCATGTATCTTCGATGCCGGATTCAAAAAGTAAAGGCCCAGCTGCGAAGTCGAAAGATTCTGTATTCCATAATCCAGCTATGGCCGGTTCGCGTACGCGTAGTGTTTTGTTAATGACCCACGTAATTGAATCGGGGATGTTGGGTGATTCTGAAATTAGAGCACTTGATGGTCTATCTGCTTCTGGACTCCGTGCTCGACGCTGGCTGAATGAATTGCCTCCCGATTGCTCTTCTAGACTGATTGCGACTGTTGGTGATATGGATCAGAAGGCACTTGATTGGGCAATGAAAACAGAGGCTGATTTTCCTTCAATAAATGGTGAGTTGAATTCACTGCTTGGCGACCTTCGGGCTAGTGTTATTTCGCAAGGATGGCATTGGGTCGACATCGACCCTTTTGGCTCACCCGTACCATTCCTAGACACCGCTATCCAATCTCTTGCAAGACGCGGTGTGCTTGAAGTAAGTGCGACTGATACTGCAGCATTGACTGGCTCGTCGAAGAATCCGCTGATGCGACGCTATGGGGCGAGAGTTCGGCTGGACAAATTGAAGCATGATTCGGGACTTCGAGTTCTGATGGCTACCGTTGCACGTGCTGCTGCAAGGCACGACAGAAGTATAATTCCTCTTTTGGCGATTTGGGATTCTCATCATCTGAGAGTTTCTGTTCGAGTTCTAAGATTGATGGAGGGGGCAAACAATCTGGAATCTTCATTGGGATGGAGGGTGTACAACCCGACTAAGGAAGAAGTTGAAGCATCTACCAATTCTGGTCTTTTAACCAAGGATTCAGGTACTGATTTGCCAATACGTTGTTTCCTTCCTCTTTCTCATCCTGTTGCTCGTGAAGATAAACGCGTTTCAGGACCTATGTGGATTGGTCCTATGGGAGATAAGGATGTGATGGCATCGATGACAGTTGGGCGCTCTTTGGAATTGTGTGGTGCGATATATTCTGAAAATGATCCAGTCAATTGGAGTCAAAAAAATGTTGAACTTGAAAATAGAAAGGTTGCTAGAGCTGTGCGAAATATCGCAGAAGAAGCCGAAGCAATAGAGGCAACTCACCTCGTTCCCGTCGACGAACTGTCGAGTTGGTTAGAGAGAGGGGGGCCACCTAGTCCTGCAAGAATGGCTGAATTGCTGAAGAAAGAAGGCTACGCATCTTCAGTTTCTCATTATGCCGAGCCTGCATTCAGGAGTGAAGCACCTTGGTCGGAAATAGTTAGAGTGTTTGATGAAATTTCAACCACCGATATATGACATCTCAATTCGCGGAAGCGCAGAAGTCTCCTCAGAACGTAATTCGGAGTAGCGATCCGCGCGACGTGCCCATATTGCAGCGATAGCCGCAGTCAGATTTCCTCCGTTTGCGCCATTGTGAATCAAAGCTCGAAGATCGTGGCCACCAGAAGCGAATAAGCAAGTGAATAGCCTTCCATCAGCAGAAATACGAGCCCGGACACAATCACCGCAGAATGGCTCACTGACGGATGAAATTAATCCGATTTCTCCTGTTCCATCGGAGTGGCCCCAACGGACTGCAACATCAGAGGTGCGAACGTCCTCTAAAGGAATCAAATCAAACTCTGTTTGAAGGTGTGCAAGCAGATCTTTGCTCTGAATCACTTCACCCCTACTCCATCCATTTGTCCTACCTACATCCATGAATTCAATGAATCTAACAATCACTCCAGTTCCACGGAAATGATTGACGAGTTTTGCTGCTTGGTCCTCATTCACACCTTTTCTGATGACGCAATTAATTTTTACCGGAGTTAGCCCCGCCTCTAATGCAGCATCTATTCCATCTAGTATGTCAGAAACAGGAACTCTTGAATCGCTCATTATTCGATGTACATCATCATCTAAGGCATCGAGGCTGACTGTTACTCTAGAAAGCCCAGCATCGGCTAATGCCTGTGCGTTACGTCGAAGAAGAGAACCATTGGTAGTTAGAGCAAGGTCAATTTCGTGCTTAGATAACAGAGATACCAAATCGGGTAAATCTGGTCTGAGGAGTGGTTCTCCACCCGTAAGTCTCACCTTCTCAAGACCTAATTCCATACATGCAAGTACCACTTTTTCAATCTCATCAAAAGATAGGAAGGCTCGGCGAGGAAGGAAAGTGTGATCCTCACTGAATTTTCCCCTAGGCATGCAGTATGGACATCGAAAGTTGCATCGATCGGTTACTGAAATTCGTAAATCACGCAATGGTCTACCCAATGCGTCCGTGGTTTCCTGTGACT
Organism: Methanobacteriota archaeon; assembly: GCA_014240385.1. Classification (GTDB taxonomy): domain Archaea; phylum Thermoplasmatota; class Poseidoniia; order Poseidoniales; family Poseidoniaceae; genus UBA226. The sequence continues at coordinate 3,885 of JAAZXA010000085.1, forward strand.
CCATTGAATGCACCTCATGAACAATCTATCAAAGGGTTGTTGTTGAAGAAAAGTGAGTGAAAATTCGTATTATTCGCATCAACCGATAGCCCGCAAGTTGAAAATGGAGGAGCCTCTGAACAAGGTCGGGAACATGCTGGCTATCACATCCAAGGCTCGTGAAATGCTTGATTCATTCGCTGAGAAATCAGGAGAAGAGGACCTCGCTCTTCGGATCGAAATTATTGGCCGCGGACCAAAGGGATTCCAGTATGATTTACAATTTGTAGGCACTGATGGTGGTCAAGAGGACGATGTAATTACTAATGTCGATGGAGTTACTGTTCGAGTTGCTATGCGAAGTGCTCAATATCTAGATGGAACCACACTTGATTTCAAGGAAACTCTGATGGGAGGTGGATTCTCTTTTGACAATCCCAACCCATTGTGGATTGATGAATTATCAATACGTGTCGCGGAAATCATCAATGAGAAAGTAAACCCCGCTGTTGCTTCGCACGGGGGAGTAGTTGAGCTGATAGGAGTAGACGATGATAAGGTAATTATTGCATTTGGAGGGGGGTGCCAAGGCTGTGGAATGGCCGATGTCACTCTGAAACAGGGAGTTGAGGTAATGATTAAGGAAAATGTTCCTGAAATTCTAGAAGTTGTCGATACTACTGATCATGCTGCAGGTAGCAATCCATTCTATTGATGCACTCATCAATA
>JAAZXA010000086.1 GCA_014240385.1 Methanobacteriota archaeon
AGATGAGCTGGTCGCAGTGACCAGGGAGCTCCGACTGTTTAATAAAAACATAGGCGACTGCCAGTTCGAAAGGATGAGTATAGTCGCTGAATCCTGCTCAGTGCTGGTATCTGAAATCGGGTTTCAACCTGACGAAGGACCGGTAAACAGCGGGGGTAACTATGACCCTCTTAAGGTAGCGTAATACCTTGTCGCTTAATTGGCGACTTGCATGAATGGTCCAACGAGGGCTCCACTGTCCCCGCGATACGTCCGGCGAAATTGACTTTACTGGCGCACAGTCCAGTACCTTCTACCCGCAAGCGAAGACCCCATAGAGCTTTACTGCAGCCTGTCGTTGCGTAGTCGCTTTCCATGTACTGAGTAGGTGGGAGACTTTGATCCCAGGGACGTCAGTCCTTGGAGTAGTCACTCATAGAGACACCACCCTTGGAAGGTAACTACGCTTACTCTTTTAGAGGACACCGATAGGTGGGCAGTTTGGGTGGGGCGCCACGCGCTCGAAATGATAACAAGCGTGCCCAAAGGCCAGCTCAGGTGGTTCAGCACTCCACCGTTGACTGTAAGGGGAAAAGCTGGCTTGACGTGGATCGGATCAATAACGATCGACGATGCGAAAGCAGGGCCTAACGAACCAATGTGCCTCATTTCTGGGGGCCATTGATAACAGAAAAGTTACCTCGGGGATAATTGAGTTGTCACCAGCAAGAGCACATATCGACCTGGTGGCTTGCTACTTCGATGTCGTCTCTTCCCAACCTCCTGGTGCAGCAGCTGGGAAGGGTGGGGTTGTTCGCCCATTAAAAGGGATCGTGAGATGGGTTTAGACCGTCGTGAGACAGGTTTGTTGCTTGGCGGTAGAAGCGTGTAAGATGTCTGATGGAAGGGGTCCTTCAGTACGAGAGGAACGAGGACTCGGGGCCACTGGTTTACCAGTTGTCTGACAAGGCAATGCTGGGTAGCTACGCCCTAATGGATAAGAGCTGAAAGCATCTAAGCTCGAAGCCACCCCAAAGACTAGACATCTCAGGGCACTCGTAAAAGACGAGTTTTATAGACTGCGGATGTACGCACGAAGGTTCGCCGACGTGTTCAGTCCAGCAGCACTAATCGCCCGAGCATCTTTTTTTTCACTTCGTTCCGGAAACGAGCATCCTTCGTCTAACAGGACTTACCTCTTGATTACTCAAAACATGCGACACGCGTCGCGTATCCGATTCGAGAGAAGATGGGTGCACGGTCATAGCGGAGGTGTTTACCCGGTCCCATTCCGAACCCGGAAGTCAAGACCTCCTGCGTCTGTCCTTTTACTGTGGTGCGAGAGCCCACGGGAACGGCAGTCACTGTGCCCCTCTTCTTTCACCGGTTTATCCCCGTATTTTTTTCCAGTCCCAGTACACCACGTTACTGGGTAGTTATCAGAGAATATTCGTATTTTTCCTTGAGATATGTTCCCATATCATCAAGAAGGATATGCTTCCGCAGAAGCCTGAGGGTCGCTATGGGAATAGTCACAGGAGATGTATTTGGCTCTGACCAAATTGGCGTATTCTTAGCTGTAGTTGGGAATACTGTTTTTCATCCTCTCGAATTGGAGCAGGATGTAGTCGAAACAATAGAATCACCCCTTGAACTTGAAACAAAGGGGATCTTAATTGGTGGTTCAAGGTTAATTGGCAGCCTTCTTGCTGGAAATTCAAAAGGTATAGCGGTGGCGGATTTAGCCACTGAGAGAGATATTGACGAGTTGACATCCTATGGTGACGTAGTAGTTATGGAAAGCGGAATTAATACTGCAGGCAATCTTCTAGTCTGTACTGATCATGGTGTTCTTGCCAGCCCTGATTTACCAGATGAGGGATTGACAATTCTTGGCGATGTCATGCAAGTTGATATCGGCTGTACTACTGTTGCAGGGCAATCAATCGTGGGGAGTCTTGCTGCTGCAAATAACAAAGGTATTCTTCTTCACCCCGATGTTAGAAGCGAAGAAATTGAGATAATTCAACAAGTAATGGATGTTCCACCGATGGTTGGAACTGTTGCCAGAGGTTCCCCATTCATCGGCTCTGGAATGGCATGTTCAGATGCAGGCGTATTTACCGCAAAAGAAACAACTGGGCCAGAACTGAATAGAATTGAAGATGCACTTGGCTTAATTTAACTCAAGTATTTCTTGTTTATTTTATATTTCTAAAATAGTTCATCCGCTTAGATGTTTAGCGAATAAATTATTGAAGAACTAAAGCACACTGATTGTTTCATGACAATCTTAGTCTCTTCAAAGCAGCGCCTGGCAATCATTCAAAATCTTTGAAGCAGGGAATTGGTTCGAAGCCAACATTGAAAGACGGCTCGCGAAAGCAATTACGTTATGGGAGAACTACTCTACTCGGGAAAGGTCAAGCAAGTTTGGTCTACTGACGATCCAAATATAATCGAATTTAGATATACAGACCAAATTTCAGTATTTGATCAGATTATTCCAAGCCTAATTCCACGAAAAGGTGAGAGCCTAAATCGTGCCTCTTGCCATTGGCTGAAGATGGTTGAAGATGAAGGAATATGCGAGACTCACCTAATCGAGATGAATGCACCTGACAAGGTCCTAGCACGACGCTTCGATGTTATTCGTGAAGCCGGAGCAATACCTAGAAGCATGGAAAATGTGTTCGTACCATTGGAAGTAATTTGCCGACATTATCTTGCGGGTGGAGGCTGGAGGAGATATGCCAGAGGAGAAGTTGGAGCCGAAGAATTTGGCTTTGAGCCTGGCACAGTTCTAGAGGAAGGAGTGAAACTCCCGAAGCCCTATCTGGAGGTTTCAACCAAATTCGAAACCTTTGACCGCTTGCTATCAACAGAAGAGGCACTCCAAATTTCTAATCTGAGTCTTGAAGAGTTTGAAATGATAAAAGGAATCGTTCTAAAAGTAGACGAATTAATCGAAAGAGAAGCGGGAAAAAGGGGTTTGATTCATGTTGATGGAAAGAAGGAATTCGCCTTAGGACCTGATAGAATACCAGTCCTCGTAGATAGTTTTGGAACCCTTGATGAAGACCGTTGGTGGGATAAAGATGCACATGAAAAGGGGGAAATCGTTCAACTATCCAAGGAATTTGTCAGAAGTCATTACTTAGGAAGTGGCCATCATTCTCAATTATCCAAGGCTCGAGATGAAGGAGGCGAAGAGCCACCAATCCCCGCATTACCTCAATCGATGATTGATAGAACTGCTGATTTGTATGCCTCGATGTTTGAAAGATTGACTGGCGAGGAATTCTAAACTCTATCAAGCATGTCTACGGAAGACAATCCCCCAACCTCTTGAGTGGGCACTACGCAAGATAACCATTAGATGCTTGACAACCTCCATGACACCCCCGTCATATAATTCATGAGAAGAAACCCCCCATGGGGATTTTTGCAATTCTTGGCGAAGAGTTGCTACTTCATCTGCAGATAGCCAACCTCGTAATTCCAAGCCACCAAATCCCTTTTCAAAACGGCAATGCCCAAGATGATCTTCACTTAGACAACCTTGTAATTTTGTCAATAGAGAGAGAAGATTTGAGTCATCGCCCTGAATTAAATAGTCTTCCAGATAGGTCAATGGAGAACCATCAGCACTTGGGTATCTACCTAATTTTTCTCGCGCCCGACCTTTGTCAAGGGATTCCATGCTCCCGTCGGCCTTCCTAATGCTCGACAAAACCCAGAGTATAGTAGCATCATCCCAAGATATTTCGCTTCTAGATGAAATACCTTTCAAGTCTTCAGAATTCAAACGCTTTGATACCTCTTCATTATTATTGATTAAATCCATGAATGAGTTATCATCATTAGTTTGAAGTGATGAAATTAATTCTGAAAAGATATTACTTTCGATTGCATCGAATGTATAGAATGCTCTTGTATTACCACTTATCATCTCAAAACCTCGTGAATTTGATTAAATTTTCACTCTACGCCTCTGCGTGAAAACATGTCTTCTATTCTCTGCTCAAGGTCGCCATCACTGTCGCTAGCAACTTCCTCTCGTGCTGAGGCGCGTAATTGTTTAATTCGTTCTCGAATATCAGTTCCTAATTGTGGAGCCTCTTCCAATACCTTCTCTTGAACCTCTTCTTCGACATTTTGTTCTTTAGCTTCGGTGCTTGGTACTACAGCAACTTCATCTTCTGATTCGAGATATAACCCTTGGTCGGAATTTTCGCTATCAATTGGGGTAGGGATATCAAGACTCGGTGTTTTCTTTTTTTGGAGTGTTTTTCCTTCGTCGTCACTGGTACTGTTTTTTGAGGTTGAAGGCAGAAGGAGTCCTGCCCACCAAAGTCCAACCAATGCCAAGATGGCGATGCCGCTGCTCCAAATTATTTCTGATTCAAGAATTTCAGTAGTTTCCATTTTTGATAAAACGATGAATGCCGAATCATCTGTGGCATCATCATCTACATCATACGGAGCATCACAGAATAATGCCGCAACTACTTTCTCTCCATCATTCACAGGAGGTCTATCCAAGTCGAGTATTGGAACGTGGTCTGATGAAACTAAATCTATTGACCAAATCCCATTCCAGTCTGAGGTATTCAATTGCAACCAACAATCAATATTCTCTAACATTTGTTCATTGCTTCTGGATAAACCAATTCTAAGGTGCCCTGAATCCAATTCCTCTAGATATGAAATCCCTATATTCCAGCCACTTGCGCTGATTAAAATTTCTTCCTCATCACTCGATAAAGTTCTACCATGTGAATCGACTAGTTTAATCTGCAAATTGTGTTTACCAGGAGTTGCTTCCCAATTTGATGAAGTGATATTGATTATCAATGACTCATCGATAGGTGCGTTGAAAGTTGATGAGTGAATTATTTCACCTGACTTAGTAGACAAAATAATTGTAGCGCTCAAACTCGAACTGCCATTTTGAATAGTACAACTGGCTAAAGTAGCACTACTATTGTGGCTTGAGTCTCCTAGTGTAGCAGCAACCGAAGGAACAATCACACATGATACACCTCGGTTGTTTAGGGAAATCGATTCAATATGCAGAGGTAAATCTTCAGTTGAAGCAGAATTAACTGCACTTACAGTTAGGTCTGTTGAAGTCGAAGGAATCGTCAACCACCATACATTTCCATCTTTTACGATAGTCATGCCTGCTTGAGGAATAGATATTGAACTAGGATTGCCATAAAACCGAAGTGCAGTTTGGTCGCTAGAGACCCCATTGATGTAAGGACTACTTTGCCAAGAAGTATTTGCGGCTTGTACTCGGATATCCTTTTCCAAGTTAATCCCTGAATCAGAGAGAATGGAAACTTTGGCTAGGAAACTAATTCCATCCCAATTTGCGGCAGGTTTCAGATCAATTGCAAGCCCCTTGGATTCTCCTGCTGCTAACATCAAATGATTACTTCCAGCCACACTCCAACCAGCCGGAAGTCCACTAACTGAAATAGCAACATCCGCTAATGCATTCCCATCATTTTCTACCCAAGCCAAAGGCAAACCCCCTTCTGAGCTAACTAACCAAGTTTCAGCGGAATCAAAATTCAAAGAATGAATCGCTCCAATACGAACAGGAATCAAAACTTCTCCTAAGCCACTGCCGTCTGCATCTCGTGCCCTTATTCTCAATTGACTAACTTGGCCAGCAAGGCCGTCCTCAGGAGGAGTGAGATTGATTTGGAGGGTTGTTGATTGTCCTGGCGATACAATGTCCAAACTGGAGGGGTAGGATACATTCCAATTGGGCATTACTAATGTGAACCATGGCTCTGTGGGTTCATTTCCTATTTGCTCTACTACAACTTCGAGCATTGCTCCCGTGGGAGGAATCTCCAAAATCGTATTCGAGAGGTTAAAACTCCATTCAGAATGATGGAGAACAGTTACTTCAAGTTCAATAGTTTGAATGGACACGTCTTCTGCAATCAATTGTAACTCAATTTCTACTACAGTACCATTCCACGCGGATTCATCAACACTTAGGTTAAACCAAATGGTTTGGCTTTCAGAGATTGAAATATCTGCCAATTCTGTTGCTGAGAAACTCCATGTGTTTGAATCCGCTCCCGAAAATAGGTATGATATGGCTGGGGTGAAGGAGAGGTGATCCTCAGCATTGCCAACATTTGTGGCACTAAATGCAAATGAAACATCATCCCCCGGCAAGGCAGTTTGACTCACCTCATCCAGCGCAGATAAGTTCCATCTATGGTCTGGACGCGCTGATACGAATACTTCGATTGAGGAAATAGTTGAAGAATCAAGATTTGATGTCATACTAAAGCGTAGGTGAAGGGGAACTCTAGCAGGAATATTTGCTGGAAGACTGATATTGATAGGGACGTGGACAACTGCTCCGGCACTGAGGTCTCTTGTTGGATTTGGAATCAGGAAAATGACACCTGGATCACTACTGAAATTCTGGTCTTCAACCACCATTCCAGTCAGGCTATAAGAGTCCAAACCATTTCCTGGATTAGTGAGTTTGATTATTATTCGTTCACCTTCATCGCTAGGGTCCTTAGATACATTCATCATCCAAGGCTCAGGTAATGGAGCACTTAGAGAAAGGTCAGCACGATGTACTTGAAGAATATTCATAGATAGGTTGAGGTCATGATTTTGTGCCTCTTCTGCACTAATATTTACCATGAATAAATCAGGGGAGGTTGTCCCTGGAATACTTAGATTCAACCAACCAGTGCTGGGGGAAGGGCCAGCATTTGTAGAAAGGATTCCTGCAATAATACTGAAATCACCTTCTGCACTCCATTGCCATCCATCATTGAGAAGGCCGGCAGCACCCATGTCCCAAGTCAGGTCCTGACCACCTGGTTTACCAACCTCCATTTGCCAAGACCAGCTATTTTGAGGCTCGTCTCTAATATGTGGTGGATAAAGTGAAGCGGCATTAGCCGTGAAAATAAAATCCATTTGTCTACATAGAGTATTATCGCCATCACCAATACATAATTCCAATTGATTATTCACTGAGTCACCAAGTGTTGCCCGTGTCGATGAAACATCTACTTTTACGATGAACTCCCTAACTTGGCCTGGTGCAAGGTCAAAGAAATTGATTTCATTACCATTTTCATCTATTATTCTTGGTGAAGTTTGCCAAGTATTTTGATCCCATGTGATACTGCTGGTAGTTTCAGCGGCATTACCCAGATTTTCCACTAAGAACCAAGCACTTGCATCGTGCCCCACGCGGCCATGGCCGTAACTGAGAGGTAAACCGTCGGGTCCTTGAATTGAAAGTCCCCTAGTCCGTTGTACTTCTACTGGGATTGTTGCATTGAATGAGATGCTGGGGTCGGAGTCAAGAGTCATTTCAAGAATGAAATATCCACTGTCACTTCCTTCTGCATCTTCTGGGACGCTAACCCTAATTGCTGGACTCCACACTTCATTGGGGGCAATCGTACGAGATTGGCTGCCACCGCTTGTCTGGTCTGAAATACTCCAACCTTCAGGTAATTCGTTATGCAATTGCATACTCCACTCTGCAGATTTCCTCCCAATCGCCGTAATACTCGGAGTGATGTCTGATGATTCTCCAGGTAAAATACGGCTCATCTCAAGTGGGGAATTAATGTCGAGAACATAGGGTTCCAAGACCTCTAAGAAAGCAGTTTCTTGGTCATTGTCTTCCCGAGCCTGAGTTTGATTAGACATAGGGTCGAGGAGCAATGAAATTTCGTGCACACCTTTTGTTGCTATTATCTCCACACTGAATGAAACTGGACCACCATTGCCACTTGGGGATGTTGCTTCGAGGTCAACCACTCGATGCCTTCCAATTTCACTTCCACCTAGGAATAGAACGGCATCAAGAGCACCCTCAAAGTCGTCAGTTCCAACATTTGAGAATTGTGCAGTGATTGTAGTGCTTTGTCCAGGGTTAGGCTGTTCAGGGTTGAAAGAAATTCCACGGCCATCACTAGTAGGTGCAGCATCGGGCGCAGAACGGCTTACCAGAGTATCTCCAATTAGTAAATCAAGGGCTCCATCTCCATCCAAATCTCCTGCCGCAGGGCCAGCCCAAGTTCGATGTGATATGCTCAATGGAGAGGACCAGTCTGAACTAATGTCAGCAGAAACACCTGAATCGCCGTCAAATGCATATATCTTACGACCAAAAGCAACCACTAATTCAGGGGCACCTTGGCCATCAAGGTCAATTGCTAAAGGGGCACTTGCCGCGATTTCATCATTCGCATTTCCAGAAGATGAATCCAATGTTCTACTGAAATCTTTGCTAGGTGGAGAACTGGTAGTATTATGGCAACCAGCCAACCCTTGTCTATCAAGAGTCCAAGAACTGGTACTGTACCAAGTAACCCAGCAAAGTCGCTCTGCAATTCCATCTCCATTGATGTCAACAGGTAAAGGTGCAGCATCCGCATAACCATTAGGGGCTCTGAATCTCCAAATCTCTTCGGCAGAGGTTAATTCCCATGCAATGAAAGTTGCACCATTTCCAGTAGTTCTTCCATTTTGGTCAGAAGGGATTGTGAAAATAACCTCTGGTGTTGCATCGGAATCCAATTGAGCAACAACTGGGCCTGGGACTCTAAGGTGAACAGGGTCGGCATCTGTTTGTGTTCCACTAAGAATGATACGTTCCCAATCAAGAGAACCACTGGAACCATCTATTTTCCAGACCCACATATTTCCATTATTGCCATCGATAGTAGTAAGCAACACAGCTGCATTCAATGGGTCGAGGGCAACCCATGTAGGGTCTGAAACATGCGTCCCCCTATCGAGAACAACAGTCCACATTGGGTCTGGAGGGCCTTGTGTGGTCAAAGGAATGGCAACCACATTGGGGTTATCAGTATCTTGGTCGATTACCGAGAGAACGACTTCTGGACTGCCATCCATAGTAAGGTCTGCTAACAATAACTGACTTGAGACCAAGTGATCATTCTCGAGAGCAAAATGTGGAGAGGTAGCGCCAAGGCGAAGATCAGAATGACTCCAAGACCACAATAATTCAGAAGTATGTCCTGATGTAATCCAACCTGATTCAGCACAGGAAAGGCGGGGCGAATAAACATCAAGATTTACTGAATTAGAGGTATCAAAGGCAACCATCAACTCCAACATCCCATCACCATCGATATCAGCCAAAGCAGGCGAACTCTTGACCGGCAGTGTAACTCCAAGGTCAACCTTCCAAGCGGTTTTTCCCGAGCCACCGTCAATTATTTTCAACATACTATGAGATTCACTACCCACATCCTGAGTGCTGACTATAACGGCAAACAAAGTTTCAGCACCACAACGTTCGCTAGCGGCACTTGGGGCACTAATGGATGCTGAGAAATCTGCGATGACTGTTCCATATCCATCTGCTCCTGGATGATTATTCGATTCATGTTGCCAATTAACAACTGCTTTGTCTATTGTCATCAACTCACTAACATTCGCGACTTCTCCGTCAGCAGGTCCTCCATTTACTGAATGTGCAGGCATCGATGAATTATGAGTTGGAAAATGTCGGAATTGACTCCATGCTCCACTTCCGTACCATGGACTTTCATTTCTTGCTTCAATCATTGAGTTATTATCGCTCGAAAGCGTGAGTATTGGTGCCAATGGCGCAGCCAGTAAAAACATCAGGGTGATGAGAACCCACGGTGCATTGGATGCATTGGACATGTTGGTCAAGACTTGCGTGCCTCGCAACCCGCTAATAGGCTTACGTGAACGGGGCCCCTTAGGGCCCCGAAAAACAATCAGATGTTTTAATGCCAAAACCTCAATTGAAGAGAATAGAAGGAGAGGGTGAAGGCTGATTCCGGATATTTCTTTGGCGGTGGCCTTATGAAGGAAACACAGGTCGCCGAGACGACTTTAGTCGCTTTCTCTCCAGAGGCAGGAGCCGGTGAAGGACGGAATGGCCCTTTTGGCCACCCGTCCTAATATCTGCCAACGGAATTAAAGTGGCGGAAGGCGAGGTGAAAAAACCATGTACAAACTTGTTCAGAAGGAGGATATCATCAGGATACCTGCGGAGTATATCCGTAAGAATCAGTCATTGAATCAACACATCGATAAGTTGGCTTCAACGGCCTTTGAAGGTCGCTTCGATGACGATAACAGATTCATTCTTGTAACCCTAAACCACGAACCACTCGGCCGAGGTCGAATCATTCACGGAGATGGTGCAATTTACCAAAACGTCCGCTTCGATGCAATTCTTTTCTGTATGGATGACTATGAAGTCGTCGAAGGAGCAGTATCAGAAATCCATGAATTCGGTACCTTTGTGCGAATAGGACCAATGGAAGCACTACTTCACAAATCCCAAATTATGGAAGACCACGTTGATGTCAACGTAGGCATGGGTATGGTCGAAGGCCGCCAATCTGGTCGTAGATTGCAAACTGGAAGTACAGTCCGTGCAAGAATAGTTTCCCTATCACCAAACCCATCTGACCCACGCCAATCAAAGATTGGTCTAACCTGCAAGCAACCAGGTTTGGGTGGCATGGATTGGATTATCGAAGAAAGAGAGGAGTGAGTAAAATGGTAAAATTACCTTTTGCGTGTGGAGATTGCCACCGGATACTCGATGATGGTGTCGAACAATGCCCCTCTCATCCAAATGCTAAGGTCACCACTGACCATTTGGGATACGTCATTATTCTCAACCCAGAAAGAGCAGAAATTGCTACCCGCTTGAATATTACCGAGCCCGGAACATATGCACTCAAAGTGAATATCCGCTGAAAGGAGATGATTGAATGGAAATACTAGATCGTAAAGAAAACAGCCTACTCGACAGAGTCGAAATCAGTTTCAAATTACGCCACGTTGGCAATGCAACCCCAAGTAGGGATGAATTGTTAAATATGGCCAAGACAATGGAGCCAGGTGCAAGCAAAGAATGTATTATCATCAAGGATGTCAATACCCGTTTTGGTCAACCACTAACAACTGGAGTTGCTCATATTTATGGCAAAAAAACCAGCATGATTGTAGAACCAAAGTACATGCTTGAGCGCCACGGTATAGAAACAGAATCTCCTAGTGAGGAGACTAAAGTCAAGGCTGCACCAGTTGCAGCAACCGAAGTCGCTGGAGGTGAGGAATGATGTCTGATGGACCAAATGCCGCTGCAAAGTGGTCAAAGTATTCTATCGAAGATGGAACCCTTGTCCGCAAGGCCGATTTCTGCCCACGCTGTGGTCCAGGTATTTTCATGGCAGTTCATTCAGACCGTCAGTCCTGTGGAAAGTGCGGACACACCATCACAACTCAGAGTGAATAAGATTTAATTGCCTTAACGGCGATTTTTCCAAGGCATCAAAAAGGTCTTGGCAACATGCCATGCAACTGTTGGATTTTCTCTTAGCCTACGCATTGAATACTCATACCATCTCTCCCCATATGGGATGTAAATACGGGTTCGGTGCCCATCTTTGTGGAGTTTTCTCCTCAAGTCGCCGCGCACTCCCAATAACATTTGGAATTCATATCCAGGTCCCTTCCCCCGCCTCTTCACAGGTGGGTTTTCACGGGGGTCATCAAGGGTGGGCCCCATCTTTTGTTTTTCTAAAGAGGCGAGTGCATGTTTGATGACTGGAATATCATGAGTGGCAATTCCAACATAGGATGAGGATTGTAGCATCAAATCAAGGCATTCATTTGTGGCATCTATAATTGGCCTATATTGGGTATGAGCAATATTATCTGGCTCAAGGTAAATACCTTTACAGATTCGGAAATCAGCAGCAGGCCCAAGTTTATTGCAGATATTGCGAATATCTTCTAAGGTTCTGAATAACCGACCTTGTAATACAACTCCGATATTCGTTAGTCCTTTTTCATGCATTGCTAAGCAGACTTCGATGGTATCATCAGTTGCTCTATGATCCTCCATATCAAGGCGCACAAAAATATCACTTTCTTTTGCTTTGACAAGCAATTCTTGGATATTTTGGAGGCCCTTTTCTCGGTCAATTAAGAGACCAAATGCGGTTGGTTTTATTGAAATATTAGCATCTATATCCTCTGCAATTATTGCTTCTATCAGGTCATTATATTCTTTGATGAAAAATTCAGCCTCATCCAAATTAGTGATTTCTTCTCCTAATACGTCAACAGTAAAACAAGCCCCTTCGTCAGACAGCTTTTTCATCACTGCTACTGCTTCAGATATTTTTGTTCCAGCAACATAGCGGCGAGAAACCCACTTGATGACAAAACGGGGCATCAACGGCATTGTGCCGACGACCATACGCCCAAGTAGCCTAGACATGCGCCCCTCTCCAACTTGTTATTCCTAGATGTGATTATGAGGATTTCCGATTATCACTCAGCCTCATAGGAAATCTGCAGTGCGCCCAATTGGAATAGATTGAGCCTCAAGATGGCGACGAATTGCTTGTCTCTGCCAGCCCTTGAAGGACTTCTTGTCAAGATATACCCACAATTCTGCATTAGGGAATGAGATTCTAGTCGATTTAATTGCCGCATTAATTGCTTGTGCCCAATTACCTTTTGGCAATTCACCAGTCAAAGGGTTCCATTCTGGATTTGTAGGTTTTGTCATTGGCAGTGAATGGTTCGCACACATATGCCCTAGCCAGATTCCCTCATTACTCGCAAGTCGACCAATGAAAGGAGCATAATGCCCACCCCCAATGCCTACGATTACTTTCTGAGAATGATGTTCATCTCTCCATTCTCCGATTCCTCCCCCTCCATCCAAGCCAAGGCCTCTCCAAATAATATCTGCAAGAATTGCAGCCGCATCTCTCCTCCCCCAGTGAGATTCACTAGAACCGATTTCAATGAATAAGCAAGGAACCTCTAGCCAAGGGCCATGGTGTGTAACTTCGAGAGTGAATGAAAAGTCATCAGCCAATTCACCATTTTGGTGCTTAAGAATCTCTCTAAACCAAGGCCCGAGGCGAGGACTTGGAGGTGGGCATTGTCCAGCACGACCGCCATGACTGAGTTCTTCATCAACTCCAACATGAGGGTTTCCAATCGGGTGAACAGTTAGGCTTGGTTGACCAGAGGCGGCAAAATGCCGGCTGGGGAAAATCACTTCCACAACTTCCTGTGAAGTGGCATTAGTCCATCTCTTGTCCAAGTCATCTTCGTGCAATAAACCAGATTCCAAGAACCACATACAAACATCATTGCGCCTCCAGGTTTTTGATTCCTCAACAATTGGACCTTGTTGCCATTCTCCTAATTCCAATAATGCTTCACCTTGAATCAGTGAAGCGATATCTGGCATGCTGACGATTATCAAGCGCACCTTGGGGAATTCCATGATAAGTGGATTGCGACCCTGCTTATGAGTCAAGCCCTTGTAGTGGATTGCTATCCAAGCAGCATGGATGTGCCTGACCTGAGTTTCGCTCCTGTCAGGATTCATCAAATTGATGAGACACGTTTACTTGTTGTAGGCTGCGATGGAGAGTTGCAAATACTCTGCTCGAATACTCTGGAACCGGAATCCCAAGCCATTCGTCCATTCCCTTCACCATTGACCAAGAGCATAGTTCACGGTGAGCATCTATTCGCATTTTGGGTTGAACATGACCTCTTAGCGGCACGAATGGCTTGTCTTGACCTAAGTCAAGATTTTGTTGAAGGTGCAAGTAAAAGTATAGTCCGCTCAACGATGAACCTTGGTGAACATGCTACTGCAGTGGCTGGTGCAAAATGGTCCCAAGTACTGAATGCAGAGCCTTTAGCAATTTGCGCTGAGGATGGGAAAATCAGTTTCGCTCTTTGGAAACGTGGAATCTATTGCATAACTCCTGAAACAAATGAATTGTGGCGACAGCCTGTTCTCGAATGGGAAGAAATTGGCGATTTACCACGGGGTCAGGAATTAATTGCATTGAAATCAATTGGAGAGGAAATAATTGCATGGACAAGAGGTGGGGGATGGGCAATGTTGAATTCTGAAGATGGAGAATTGAAATCACAAGGATCCATTGAGGTGCCTGCAGCACTTTCTGGAATTTATCACTCCCCAAAGGGAGGATGGTTATTGTGTTCTACTAATGGACACATCATTCGCTTTGATGAATTGGGTGATGAGCCTATTGTTATCGATGTTGGAGGGCCTGTAAATTACGCAACTTGGGATGAGCCTGATGATGCCTGGAGGCTTTGTGGCTGGCGTGAAGATTTGTTGTGGAACTCCTCAGGGATACAGAGAAGAGACAGAGCAGAACTAGGTATTCATGCCATGCTTCATAATGAAAAATGGGTAGTTTTGGACAATACCGGAAAATGGTCAAATTTCAAAACCTAAATTCAGCGCTTTTTCTTTTCGCCGCCTCTTTTATTAGGTGGTTTTACCGGATTTGGATTGTAGCCAAGTCGTCCTTCTTGCCATGCTTGGCGCCTTTCTTGTTCGGTACGCGGCTCAAATTCCACTTCTGAAGGTGGCTCGTGTAGATACATCCGCTTGATTTCTCTTGCCTTCATTTTTCCAGATAATGTTCGACCTGTACCAGAATGGAGGGCGCGGATACGCCACTTTTCCCCTTCGTGTTTGATAATTCCACCAGCAACAAACTCCTTGTCTCCTGGTACTAACATGATACTTGCTTCTGAATCCTCACCAATTGTCATGGTTATCTTAACCCTGACTAAATCGCTTCTAACGGCTGTTATCCTATTGATACGATCAACCCCTCGCTTGCGACGTGGCTTATCCTCCAAATCTTCGATACGTGTGACCATCCATTGCATTTCATCATGCTCAAAGACATCACCCTCGGTAATGATTTCATCAAGGTCTAATTCGAGTTTAATCACGCGACTTTGTGGACCATCAGTCAGCATGAAAGGAATAATCTTTGGAGGGGGAGTGCGAAATTCAATGGTGTGTACTTTGTCGCATTCTTCACATTTCAAGAGGAAATCAACACCTGTCCCACGTTGTCGTTCTCGAAGAACTTCATGACCAGTAATTTCTCTACAACCCGGGCATTTGGTGGCATTTTCCATTATGCCTTCCTCTACCTCTTCGTCATCCATGGCCTACAACCTCAGCAATGGGGCCTGAGCGGTCCTTTTTCAAGGCGATGGATGCAGACAATCCAAACAATGAGTTGAAAGCGAGCAGACTTGGGGTCAAGGTATGGGCGAGGGTAAGGGCCTCCAACTTGATGGGGCTCTCGCTTCTCTGTTGGCAAAAGATCCGAGCCAACCTCGTAAAGAGCCCGAAATTGCCGCCAATATCAGCACCCAACTAAAACACATGGAATTGTCTGCTTTACCACTCTCAATGATGCGAAGAATCCGTGACATCTCCCACCGGATTAAACCTAAAATCGTGATTGAAGTTGGGGCTGGGATTGGTAACCTTTCTGCTTGGCTATTTGACTTATGGCAAAGAGAGGATACACAACCTGAAGCCTATGAATTAGTTGAAGCAGGTCCAAAATTCGGCATCATTCTCAATCGTCTAATCAAGCGCTATGGTGCTGATGATTGGGCCAGAAGTAGGGTTGCTAAATTCGATGCTATTTGTGCAGAGGCAACGGCTTGGAAATTAGCAGCTGCCAGTAGCGGCAATGCCGCCGCACAGGGAAGCATGGGGGATTGCCCCCTCAATTACCCAGCAGACCTCATTATTGTCGACGTTGGTATGGGGCAAAGCGAGTGTATTCGACAGGCCTTGCCATTGCTTTCGGAGGGGGGTCTCATTCTAACTACAGAACCTGAAGTGCCAACCGGTGACCCCGCAGAAGATGACGAAATAGGTCAAGCAATAATTTCCGACTTCCAAGGGTGGATGGATTTGGTCAAAGAATTATCAACCAGTCATCATTTAGCATTCCAACCAATAACCGGTGGCACATTAGTGGCCATCATAAAGAAGTGAATCAATTACTAGCAGCATCCAAAAGAGCACGAATTTGTAGTAATCCATAGCCGTAATGGTCATCGTGGTCAGTCTGACCAGATTTAGGATGAACACTATCCATCATCAATTGTTTAATATTTTCAACAGTATCTTTCCCTCCTGCCGAGCCATCATGTTGCAAGTCTGGATAATCTTCTAGCAATAGGGCCAAAGCACCTGAAACAAAGGCCGTAGAGGCGCTTGTCCCACTCGCATAGCCATAGCGGTTGTCAGGGATTATGACAGGAATATCCATCCCCGGGGCTACCAATTCTGGCTTTTTATCAGGGTCATTCCGTGGTAGGAGAACCGGCCAAATATTACCGTTGTTATCCCCTTTAGATGATTTCATCCACAATTTCCCATTTTTATCAACTGCTCCAACGCAAATGACGTCCTCTTCCCCACCTGGGGAATCGACATTGTCGTCGGATGCCTCATCGCCATCATTTCCAGCCGCAGCAACTACCAGTATTCCAGCATCGATAGCATCTCTGGCAGCCGATGAAGATGAACTCCCTTCAAAGGCAGAGGGGACTATTCCTGGCGCTCCACCCAATGATAGGGAAATGATATCGGCACCTTGGCCAACACACCAATCTATCGCATCACTGACTCCAGTATCGCTACCTGAGCCATTCTTGGCCAATGCCTTTGCAACAAATAATTCGACATTTGGAGCAACGCTTCTCATACCATCACCTGCAACAATAATTCCAGCCATCATTGTTCCGTGGCCTTGGTCATCATAGGCTTCATCCTTATTGCCAATGAAATCTCTCCAACCTGCCAATTTGACATTCTTCAGTGCCTCGTGACTCATGTCAATTCCTGAATCCACAATACACATAGTAACTCCTTGACCAGTTAAGTCACCTACTTCATCAAGTTGGATCAACTGATTGAATGCTGCTTGGTCAGCCAATAACTCCGCAGGCGGCCCAGAAACCATACTATCTTGAACCCAATTTTTGATAACAATATAACCAACACCAGCAGCTACAATGATAGTAATTCCTGTCAACCAAGTGAATAACATTCGCAGGCTGTCAAGGTCGTCTTCCAATTGCCTTGAATCAACAACAGGAGGGAGAGATTCGCCGACTCCATTATTACCATCCATAAGTACACCTTATCAGAACAATGCGGCGTGTATTTCACCGAATATGTCAACGAAATTTCGAACTTCCTCTTCAGTATTATAGAAGTAAAAAGAAGCCCTTAGACTGCCGTCTTCATAGCCACGGCTCCTAAACCAAGAATGCACACAATGCATGCCACTGCGAACCATAATACCGGCATTTTCATCGAGTAGAATCGCTAATTCATGGGCATCGAAACCCTCTGTTATCATAGAACAAATACCACCTCGCTCAGATGCTGATTGAGGCCCGATAATTGAAATCCCGTGTAAGTCTTTTACGCCTTCAGTCAGGATTGAGTTCAATTTAATTTCATGCTCATGGATAGCATTCATATCCATTC
>JAAZXA010000087.1 GCA_014240385.1 Methanobacteriota archaeon
GCCGATATCATGTTACATTTGCCAGCAGCACCTGAACAGGAGGAGGAATGAGATGTCTGGAACTGCAAAGATGAAGCCAGTTATTGATGGTAATAATTTGGCATTTTGGGCAATTCTTTCCGCTTTCGTGGTTGACTTCCTTGGTTATGCCTACATTGTTCCAATTCTTCCGGAATGGAAGCAGCAATTTTCTCTTTCCAGTTTTGAGGCTACAGCTCTGGTTTCAATTTGGGCTTTGCCATTGTTATTACTAGGGCCATTTTCAGGGAGGTTGGTCGATAAATTTGGTTCTGGTCGCGTAATAAGCGTTTCAATTGTCATGCTGATAGGCTCGTCTTTGCTGTATTTGGTGGCAACTGAGGAATTGTTGGAGTCGTACTTTCCTAATTCGGGATTTTGGGTATTGGTAATTGCTCGTTTCATCCACGGCGTATCAGGGGCTGCTGTTTTAACCGCTGGTTTGGCTGCAGCAAGTCGTTTATGGCCCAATAGTTTTGGTGCAACTGCTGGTTCTTTGATTGGTATGGCTACTGTTGGTGCCTTGCTTGGGCCAGTGATTGGTGGTTGGGCATTCGAGATTGGAGCCTCGAATGCATTCTTACTATTGGCTGGGATAACTGCTGCTGCATTGCCTTTGGTTCTCTATGCATCCAAGGCAATTGGACATGGCTCTTCAGCAAGCGCTCTTCAGCAAATTCCAATTCGAGAATTCATGTCTAACCCAATGCTTTTCCGCATCGGTATGCTAATCGTTTTCTCGGCTTTGGCAACTGGAGCCTTGGAGGCGGGTGTTCCTCTATTATTGTCAGAACCTCCACTTGGCATGGGTCCAGGTGGAATCAGCCTAGTGATCTTGGTTCTGGTCTTAATTCAAGGAGTTGGAAGTTGGTGGTGGGGTCGACAGGTTGACCGAACTGAGCCAACCCGGTGGATGATTATGGGATGGATTGGAGTAATGATTGGTCTGACTTCAGCCGGAGTCATGTCTGCTGCTGCTGATGATAAACAGGGGGTACTTGTGGTAATTGCGATGTTGGCGATATTCCAATTTTCGGTTGCAGCAGCTCAAATTCCTCTATTACCGATGGTCGATGCTGCAACTACTCGAACTTACGGAAAAGGCAGTGCTGGTTTGGCTTTCGGGGCCTTTGGTACTGCATGGGCTGCTGGGACATTAATTGGTCCAATCTTCATTGGCCTGATGCATGACTTGACCCATACTTGGTCGCTATCTCTGGGGCTATTGGCAATCCCTGGAGCCTTGGGATTGTGGTTAACCATGTCAAATAGGGATGAATTACGCTCCTGCTACAATGAAGAGATGGAAAGGCGCAAAGAATCTAGTTCGGAATCCGAATGACAGCCTTCAAGTCCACCTCCATCACGCCTTTGTTTGGAGGGAGAGGATGAGTCAAGCAGGAATGCCGTTAATTCACGGTGCCGGTTGGAGCCCAGATAAGGCTCTACAATTTGTTAATCCCTTGTCTGCTGATGAGGCTCGTAGCGAATTATTGCGCTTCACTGCAGAGCGTCATGATGGCTATCTTGAGAGAGTGGCAACAACTTGGGATCAGTTACAATCTCAGTCTTCTCACAATCAATTCAATGGCCGAACTTGGCATTTATTTTGCCAAGAAGTAGTTGATGCATTAGGGCGTGGTCTTGCCATTCGGAATCACCAACATGATCTTGATAGAGAGGTTATCCCACGCCGCGATTTCATGCTACACTTAGATCGCCGTTGCCAACGTTTCATTATCGACATTACACTTTGTTTACGAAGAATCTCGCATTATATGGCAATTTCAATTGAACAGAGGATGGAATGGCAGCGTTTGATGCTACGAACACGGGCTCTAGATGAACACCTCAAAGATGTCTTCATGACAGGCATGAAAACTCCCGATGGCGGAAAATTTGGAGGCAAGGGTTTCCGTTCTACTTGGCAAGAAGGAGTAGTAGCAGTAGCAAGTTCCCTAAACCGGGATTTGGATTCATCAACCGGCAGTAGGCCAGGTGAAGGGTATGATGGCGACTTAGTAGCGCCAATGATTCGCGACGTTGGTCTTGGATTGGCAATGGGGGATTCACCTCGTAATGTCATGGCAGCCCAGATGGGAAAGGCAGAATCGAATCAGAATGGGGGTTGGATTGGCATGAATGCGGGCGGTCGAGACTTGCATACCGGTTGCTGGCATCGAGGAGTACTACCACCAACTGCCCCACTTCCAATTGCCACTGCAACGATGACTGGGTTGGCTTTAGCAGCCAAGTTGACTAACACTGAGCGCTTCCATGTAGCCTGCATTGGTGAAGGAGCCAGTAGTAGTGGTGAATGGTGGGAAGCCCTCAACCTTGCAGGAGTTAGAACATTACCAATGACATTTATTCTTCAAAATAATCAAATTGCCCTTGATACGGTTTCAACGAATCAATCGGTTGTTGAACTATGGGCTGATAAGGCGGTGGCAATGGGCATTCCTTCGTGGACAATTGATGGTTCAGACCCAGCAGCATGGCATGCATCAGCAGCCACAGCGCGAGAGTTCAGTCTTTCAGGAGGGGGTGCAACTCTAATTCATGTCGAAACCATGCGAGGTTGCGGTCATGCCCATCATCATGATGACCTCTACCTCGGTGCAGAGAGTGGCAATCCTCCAGGCTATGTCAACCGCGAACTATTGGAATATTGGGCTGGAAAAGATCCACTTCCCAACCACCGTAAATTACTTCTTGACCTTGGAATTGAAGAAGCAGACCTAGCAGATATGGAAGATGAAGAACAAGACTTGGCCGACCAAGCAAGAGTAGAAGTAGAGGCAATGGATTGGCCATCACCAGAGACATTAGTACTAGGGGTTACCAGCCTTCATGATTCAGATAGCCATGCTGAGAGGTTAGAGAGAAATGGTGATGCTGAAGCAGGAGATGCCAAATTGGAAGATGGTCAACTCAATGTTTCATTCAGTGAAAAAAGCGGTTCTTGGACTTATTCAAGATCTATTCAACAAGCCATGGTTGCCATCGCAGACAAATATGGAGAAGATGTCGTATTCATGGGCGAAGATATGGAAGTTGCAGGCGCATTTGGAATGAATTTGCCCTTGAAAAATGCCGGTCATTCAGATAAGTTGCTTGATATGCCCTTGGCCGAGGCAATCATCATCCACGCCGCAACAGGGGCAGCATTACACGGAATGAGGCCTATGGCTGAAATCCAATTTGGGGGATTCACAGCATTAGCATTCAATGCCTTAGTCAATAATGCAGCAATGTTGCGTTGGCGTTGGGGGGCTGAAGTTCCTTTGACAGTACGAATACCACTCGGGGGAAAAACTCGCAGCGGTCCTTTCCATGCAAACATGATTGAATCTTGGTTTGCGAATGACCCTGGACTAATTGTTTTGGCTCCAGCAACTCCTCAAGATGCCTATGACTTGTTATGCGAGGCTGCTGACTTGGATGACCCAGTAGTATTTCTCGAGCATATTGGGCTTTACGGATTACGTGGAGGAAAAACCGGTTGGGGCGACAATATCAACCAAATCGTAGATACTACTCCCGATAAAGGGATTCTTGGTAAGGCGAAAACTGTCAGAGGTGGCAGCGACTTGACTTTGGTTTGCTGGGGCGCAATGCTGCATGTGGCTTTGAAAGCGGCCGCAGAAGTTGCCAAACAAGGAATCGAAGTAGAAATCATAGACTTGAGGACAATCATCCCCTTTGATCATGAAACTTGCATCGCTTCAGTTGCCCGAACCGGCAAATTACTCATCCTCCAAGAAAGCCAGTGGAGTGGCGGTCTAGGGCATAGCATCCAGAACCGAATTATCGAAGAAGCATTTTGGGCATTGGAAGCCCAACCACGAATTATCGGTGCCTTGGATACCCCTGTCCCCTTCTCACCTCCATTGGAAGATTATTTCATTCCTGACGTTGCAAATGTTGTCGAAGGAATAAATAATATCTGTTCATAAGACACACCTTTCAAGGCAAATCATATGTGCTTGACACCCGTGCACGAAGCAGTATGTCTAAGACCATCGCCGAGAAGGCAACTCACTCTGGCAAAGATGCCGGCATCATGGAGTTGTTACATTGGAACGGGATGTTGCTAACCGGTGGCCTTTTCGTTAGCCTAGTTGTACTCTCTACATTTGGAACAAGAGCCGGTGAAACGGCAGTTTGGGTCAGTTTGCTATTGCTGGCATTCGCCATTGCTTTACTGATAACTTCAGCGGATTTCTTCATTGAGGGAGCCAAAGGATTGGCGCGTAGAGCAGGAATTGCAGAAGTCGTCATCGGCTTAACAATCGTCTCAGTCGGCACTTCACTCCCCGAAATACTTGTAACTTCAACTGCCGCTTATGGAGGAGGTAGCGACCCAGCCCTCATCGATTTGGCAATTGGAAATATCTTTGGTTCAGTATTGGTTCAAATTACTCTGATTCTTGGAATTGTAGTCATGGTTAGGCCATTAGATATCAGACCAGACTGGATTAAGAGAGATGGTATGTTAATGCTCGGAGCAATCCTTTTACTTTCTTTTCTACTAATCTGGGGTAGGGGCCTATCAAGGTGGGAAGGTGCCTTATTGGTAGGTCTGTATTGTTACTATATCTATTGGTTATTGACTAATCAAGAAAAAATAAGAACCGATGAACTGGAAATCGTTCCCGATGTTAAGACTCAAGGTAGAGGATGGACTTCTGGTGCATATACTCTGATGGTATTTATTGGACTTGCCTTTGCTGTTTATGCAGCATCAAAATTGGTTGTTATTGCCAGTGAAATCGCCCTTGAATTAGGTGTCGAACCTGCGGTGGTTGGAATGACAATGTCTGGACTTGGCACCTCTCTTCCTGAATTGACCGTTGCACTGATGGCTTCAAAGAGGTCTCAGGGTGTAGCAATTGGCACGCTCATTGGCTCAAATATCACCGACCCAATGCTTTCTATTGGTATTGCAGCGATGATCAGGCCTCTCACACTCTCAGCATCATCTGCGCCTCTAATCATGTATCTTGTCATCCCAGCCACAATAATTGGGGTTGTTGCCTGTTTATTCTTTATGTGGACAGGATTCCAATTCAATCGCTGGGAAGGCGGAATATTGATTGGACTTTATCTTCTATTCCTATTCATACTTGAAATGCAACGACGTGGTTATCTCCAGTTGAGTTGAATTATTTACCCTGTTGAAACGGTTGGGCTTATGTCCGAACCACCTCTCGACGTATCATGGTCGCACTAGACTTGGATGAAATGCAGCAGATGTTGCAAGAATTAGCTCACCAATTTGCGCTTGATGAAATCCGCCCAAATGCCGAGTATTGGGATAAAGAGTCAGAATATCCACTACAAGCCATCAAAGCAGCCGATGAACTTGGCCTACTCAATCTACACATTCCTGAAGCATATGGTGGAGCAGGACTAGGCAGTATGGAAGAAGTAGTGGTAACTGAAGAATTAGCATGGGGAGACCCTGGATTTGCCACTGCTGCCTATGCAACCAGCCTTGCCATTGCCCCAATCATAACTGGAGGTACTGAAGAACAGAAGCAAAAATGGCTTCGTAAAGTTGCCGAAGAAGGCGCCCTTGCTTCATATTGCGTCACCGAACCTCAAGCCGGCTCGGATGTTGCAAGCATTACCACTACCGCAGTCAAAGATGGTGATGAATACATCATCAATGGAGAAAAAATGTTCATCACCGGTGCAGGATATGCGGACTTTTTCTTTGTACTAACCAAGACCGACCTAAATGCTGGCTACCGAGGTATGTCAGGATTCGTCGTCGAATCAAATGCCGAAGGCGTTAGCCTAGGAAAGAAAGAGAGTAACATGGGGCAAAGATGCTCTGATACCCGTTCTGTCATCTTCAATAATGTTAGAGTCCCAGCCTCTCAACTAATCGGAGGTTCAGAATCTGGTGGCTGGATGAACGCCATGAATGCTTTTGACATGAGCAGACCAAATATTGCTGCTCAAGCAACTGGTTTGGCAAGGGCAGCATTTGAGCATGCCTTGCAGTATTCCGACGAACGTGAAACCTTTGGCCAAAAGTTGCACCAACACCAAGCCATTCAATTCATGCTCGCAGACATGAAAACCAAGGTCGAGGCATCAAGGCTTCTAACTTGGAAATCAGCAGCCTTAGCCGATGCAGGTCAGAAAAACACTGAAGCCGCTGCCCATGCCAAGAGATTTGCAGCAGATGCAGCAATGGAAGTCAGTACCGATGCAGTTCAGGTCTTCGGAGGCTATGGATACTCAGAAGAATACCCAGTTGCAAGGCTAATGAGGGGCGCTAAGGTACTACAAATTTACGAGGGCTCATCTCAAGTTCAACGCATGATAATTGGGCGCGAGATGCTGCGAGGACTTTGAATGGCAGTCGCAATCGTACTGGCCGCAGGAGCCAGTTCAAGACTTGGTCGAGAAAAGGCACTAATCCCACTTGGGGATTCAACATTGATTGGAGTGGTTGTGAATTCATTATTGAAAGTCTGTAAAGAAGTAGTCGTAGTTACTCGTAAAGAATTACAGGTTGACATTATGTTGGCGGCAGCAGGGGCGAGAGTGGTGGTAAATCCAACTCCAGAAACAGGAAGAACTGGTTCTATTCAAGTAGGGATTTTAGCCCTTGAAAAACCTCCTAGAGTATTAATCGCTCCAGTGGATAGGCCAGGATTCAACCTTTCAACTCTTCAAGCATTAGTCAGAGAAAAGAGGAGCGTGCGGCCCATATGCAACGGAAAAGGCGGCCACCCAGTTAATATTCAACCACGAGATATTGACAAAATCCTTGCTGCTTCCCCTTCGGAGTCTTTACGAGAAATAATCAGATTTCAAGATATCAAAGTCGAAGGCGCAGACTTCTCTCTGAACATCGATATCCCTGAAGATATCGAAAAACTTCAGCAGTGGTATGAGTCGCAAAACACATGAAAGAAGAGCCTGAGCAGGCTACATGACCCACCGCATTATTGAATGGGTCAACCATCAATTATCTCAAGGGGAGCCTGTTGCAACAGCCATTGTACTCAATGTATCAGGTTCTGTTCCTGGAAAAGTTGGAGCTCGAATCGCCTTAACTTCAACGAAGATTGAAGGAACCGTAGGAGGAGCTGGACTTGAGTACAAAGTAATCAAGCGATTGAAGCAGATATTATCATCAGGAATAGGGGGTGAAGTGGTAACTTATGGCCTCAATAAAGGAGCCAAAGGACATGAGGTCGTTGCACTCGATTCTTTATGTGGGGGAAGAGTCACGCTTTCATTGGAAGTCATCATGCCGATGCCACATATTTTATTGATGGGGGGTGGTCATGTTGGCCAAGCGATTGCAGTTCAATGCGATGCTCTTGGTTGGGATTATTCAGTTCAAGATACGCGCGCAGAATATGTTTCGGAAGATATTTTCCCTTCGGCTAAAGGCTTAGATTCCTGTAGTGTTTCAGATTTTCTTTCTTCTCTTAATTTGAAAAAATATTCTGATATCCTGTTATTGGGGCATGATTGGAAAGAGGATGAAGAGCGTTTAATTGGGCTTTTAAAAATGGCCAATGATTCAGTTAGAATTGGGGTCATAGGATCCAAGTCAAAGTGGCAGGCATTTTCTCAGATGGCTCTTGATGCTGGTATTTCTCAATTGAAATTGGATGAGGTCGATTGTCCAATTGGTTTGGATATTGGGGCTGAATCACCGGCTGAAATTGCGGTTGCTGTAGTGGCTGCAATCGTCAAGCACATGAAAAGATAAGTTAACTCTGTTTGAAGATGAATTTCCGATAATGCTTCAATTCTCCAATCGATTCTAGAATGTCATCACGAGCAAGATGTGCCCCTTTCTTCTCAAATCCCGCCACCTCTGGATACCATTGGCCTGCAATAATTTTGAAGGAAGAAACATCTAACATTCGGTAATGCAGATATGCTTCTAATTCAGGCATTTCCTTGATGAGGAATTTCCTATCATTCCAAATCGAGTTTCCACAAAGCGGGGCACTTCCTTCAGTGCAATATTGTTTGATAAAATCAAGTGTCCATGCCTGTGCAACCTGCATTGAATATTCTGATTGCCTAACTCTATCGACCAAACCACTGCCATTATGGTGAGTGGTATTCCATTCATCCATCGCTTGGATTTTTTCTTCACTACATTGAATAGCCAGATTGGGTCCTTCAGCGATGATGTTAAGGTCAGTATCAGTGATTACCGTTGCAATTTCAATTATTGAGCAAGTATTGATGTCAAGCCCAGTCATCTCGAGGTCTATCCAAACTAATAGGTCATCCCTCATTTCTTATGCCAGTGGCTTTGCCTCCTTTGTTGCATCGGTGTCGCCGACATACTGATGAGTGGTTGCACCTTCTCATGTTTATGTCCGAGCCCCTTTCTTATGCGACTCTGAGCGATGATGAACAAGCCTATGTCGAACAATATGATGAATTGGCCGATGATGGTTCAGTAACTGAAAATGAGAGGAAAATACTGACTTTTGCCTGTACAGGCCTAGGTATTAGCGAGGAAAGGGCTGCAGAACTTGAATCCGCAGTTGACTCTTGGCAAATCCTCATTCCCTCGGAAGAGGAATGATATTGTAGACGATTCTAGGGGTGGAGAATCATGAATCGACTTCTTGCTGTACTGATGGTGCTATTGGTTGTACTTTCAGGATGTTTTGGGCAGTCCGCTTCTGATTCACAAAGTGAAGAAGTAGAAGCAGAATCTTTCGGCTCATATTCTGTTGTTGCACCTATTGATACTGGCATCAATGTCTATCACAACCATTTCCGCAGTAATGAGACATATCCTCAATGGTTGTTGGATGGACTAGGGGTCAACAAAGTTTGTAATTTAACATTCAACGGCAGTTATGAAGAACGTGTTGCTGCCGACCGCGAGTCTTGTTGGGATAACTTGACTGCCTCTGATGTAGTTTATTTTCCAGGGACAAGAATCATCGGCACCAGTCCTGACGGTGATTCGCCAACCTTGATTCTTGACGACCCACAAGATGGTCATGGTTCTGCGGTAACCGGAGCAGTACTGAATGCAAATCCCGATGCTGTTATCTTCTTCGTTGAAGGGTTCAGTGATACGGCCGTACTTGCTGCTGGCGAAAACCCATTTGTGGATATTATCACGACTTCCTTTGGTCCGATAGGTTCTATTCCAGTTCCTGGTATTGAAGATGCAACCAAGGTAGCGGTTGTTGATAACAAGAAGATTCACACCGGCGCTGCCGATAATTCTCCATCTCCAGCAGTTCAGGATGCTACCGCTGGACCCCCATGGTCGATAGGTGTCTCAGGATATGCTGAAGAAGGCGATGACCAGAAGGAAACAATGTCCGGCTCTTATCCAGATGTTGCGGCCGATTGGACTCAGAATCTGCCAAATCATGATGACATCGATGGCTATCATCAAACCAGTGGAACATCTTTTGCAACTCCTCGTACAGCAGGATTATTGTCGAAGATAATCATGACATTGAGAGCAGAATATGCTGATAATTTATCAGGTGCTCGTGATGGTTTCTTGATTAATGGTACCTCTCAAATAACAAATGATGAAATTCGAGATGCGCTCAACCTCTCCGCTTGGTATCCATCATTCACAACATGGGACCCAACTTCTGGTACTACTCCAGTTTCTCCAGTTGCTCCTTGTACTCAATTGGGATGGGGAGTTGTTAACGAGAGCAATGTGCTACCGATAATCGAGCACCTAAATGGTACAGCAAGCATGCCTGCTCGGGCCAGCGATGTTGAGTTATGCATGGAAGCCAATCAAGAGATTCGTCGCGCATATTGGTCATGATAGGCTTAGGTCCTTCTCGAATGATAATACTGCTCTGCCTAATTGGTCGAATCCAACCATTGGGATATAGCCACCGAATTCTGTATTAAGCAAGGCTTGGCGAATTTTCTCTGCCATGGTTTCGTTGAGTTTTATTTTCACGCCTTTACCGGTATCGACTACTCCGTTGACGATATCAAGGACTCTGGCTGTGCAAGCATCGGACATTTCACTCATATCCAAAACTTGGTCCTCTTGACTACTTGTTTCTGCCACCTGCTCCACCAAGTCTTCTTCAATAACACCTTTAATTTCATCAATTAATTCTGCATCTTTAGTCTCTTCATCCTCTTCAGCATCGTCATCTGCGGAAAGTACAGGTTTTGGAATTGGCATGACGGCTTTGATGGTGATTTCTTCTTTAATTTCCTCTGTTTCAACGATTTCACTGAAACCAACTCCCCAACGCTGGAAGTACATTGCAGCCTGAACAAATGCAGCAAGGCCAGCAATTATCATGACTACACCACTCAGTGTCTGGTCTTGACCATCAACTAAAGCAATGAAACCACCCACTGTGGATGATCCAATTCCCATCGCCCTTCTCCAACTTGCTTCTGGGTCAATTGCAACCATCGCCCCTCCATAAGCGATGATAATGACTGCAACCAGCAAGCCACTAGCATCGAACATTGCCCACCACATTCCAATAGCGAAGTAAATTACTCCAAAGATACCTAGACGGTCATTAAATTGCCAATAATCAGCACCATCTTCACTCCACTCCCATTCTGGGTACCATTTGTTCCAAGATAGGTAAGAGAATAGTATGCCATCGATTAACAGCATCCATCCGCCAAGGTATTCAATCGGCAAATCAGTGAGGAACCGTTCAGCATTTGCCAGTGCAAAGGCATGGAGAATTGGTGTTGAAAGGAAAATATTCTTCTCGCCACGGCGGAATGAATCGTATGTCACCCATAGAGCAGCGATGATGGTTGAAATGCCATAGAAAATGTCGAAGGAGAGGAAGAGGAATAACAAACCAGTCCAGTAAAGATACCTTTGTAGTCCATCTCTATCTTTCAATGTTTCAGCCTTGACGATACTAGTTGGCCCATCACGAGGCGGTTTTATTTTGTCTGCATTTCTGAAAAGAATGCCCTCTCTCGCAAGGAATGAGAGCCACATTGTGATGATCCCTGATAGTAGGCATGACCAACTGAATATTTCACCTTCAGTTAATCCATCAAATGTTGCATCTAATGCTGGTATGAAAGCAAAGATGTAGACCCAAGGCGCGAAACTGAAAACTTCCATTCGGCCTGCCATCCAACCCAATAGGAGAACCACAGTTGTCAATACCA
This sequence comes from Methanobacteriota archaeon, assembly GCA_014240385.1. Taxonomy (GTDB): domain Archaea; phylum Thermoplasmatota; class Poseidoniia; order Poseidoniales; family Poseidoniaceae; genus UBA226. The sequence continues at coordinate 11,176 of JAAZXA010000087.1, forward strand.
ATAGCAAATATTCATCATAAATCATGATTGATTGCAGTGAGACTAGGAGCAATAATGCAGACCAGATGAATGGTAGGCGTTCATCGTCTTCGGGAGGGCTTCTTCTGTCTTGGATGATTCTAGCAAACATCATCAGTGCAAGTCCTGCACCTAACCAACCGATGATTCGAGAAACGGGGAATATCCACATCCACCCAGTGCTGAGCAGACTTTCTTCCAAGGCTGTATCTCTAAACAATTGCATTAGAATTCCTGATTCCATTCCTGGCCTTGTTGACATCAAGAGTAATGAGATGCTTGTCAGATATGCCATAGCACTCAACCTATGGGCGACGGTTCTATATGCGACGATAATGAATAAGGTGAAGAAAGCTAATCCACCTGTTGTATCTAATAATCCTAAGGCGAGTAAACC